>NZ_JBEORF010000042.1:0-48971 GCF_040302125.1 Nocardioides sp. NPDC127514
GGCGAAAGCTCATCCGACCACAGCACCGAGGCGTCCTCGATCGGCATCCGCTCGACGTCCACACACAGCTGGGCTCGCAGGTCGTACTCGGCGCCGGCGCGGGTGACGTCTCGTCAGGAACCTACGCCGGAGAGCGGGTCCGAGCTCGCCAGCCAGCTGAGGAGGACCCGGGCGCCGAATCCGGTGGGGCCGGGTGTGAGCTCGTGAACGTCGGCGTACGCATCGCCGCAGGCGACGTCGATGTGGGCCCACGGGATGCCACCGGTGAAGTGGTGCAGGAAGAGCGCGGCAGTGATGGCGCCGGGCCCGCCGGGTGCGTTGTCGGCGTCGGCGACCTTCGAGGAGAGCTTGTCCTCGTAGTCGGCGACCAGAGGCATCCGCCACAGCGTCTCACCGGAGACCTCGGACGCCTCGGCCAGCAGCGTGGCCAGCGCGTCGTCGTCGGCGAAGTAGCCGGCCATCGTCTGCCCGAGCGCCACCCGCATCGCACCGGTGAGGGTGGCGATGTCGACCAGGGCGGCCGGCTTGAGCTTGTCCACGGCGTACGCCATCGCGTCGGCCAGCACGAGGCGGCCCTCCGCGTCGGTGTTGGTGACCTCGGAGGTGCGGCCGCCGTAGTGGGTGACCACGTCGCCGGGGCGCAGAGCCGAGCCCGAGATGGCGTTCTCGGCGGCGGCGATGAGGCCGACCACCTTGACCGGGCAGCCGATCTCGGCCAGCGCCGACATCACCGCGAGCACCACCGCACCGCCGGTCATGTCGCGCTTCATGTTGAGCATGCCGTCGCCGGGCTTGATGTTGAGCCCGCCGGTGTCGAAGGTGATGCCCTTGCCGACCAGCACCACCGTCGGCACCGTCTTCAACGAGTTCAGCCGCCCCGTCTTGCGGGGCGTGTAGTCGAGCCGGATCAGCCTCGGCGGGGTAGCCGAGCCCTGGCCGACCGCGACGATGCCTCCGAAGCCCTCGGCCGCGAGCTGGTCCTCGTCCCAGACGGTGACCTTCAGGCCGGTCTCGGCCGCCAGTGTCGTGGCCTGCTCCGCGAGCCAGGCCGGGTTCTTCAAGTTGCTCGGGACCGAGGAGAAGAACCGCGCGCGCCAGCTGGCGCGCGCGATCGCCTGGGCCCGGTCCAACGCTGCCGCCTGGTCGTCGCCGAGGTCGGCCAGAGTGATCGTCTCCACCGGTTTCCACGGCGCCCCCTCGGAGCGCCAGTGGAAGAGGAAGGACCCCAGCGTCGCACCGGCCACGAACGGCTCCAGCCCGACCTCCGGGTCGGCCGCCGGGATGGTCGTGACCACCTCGGACCGATCCCGCACGGCGCGAGCCAGCGCGGCTCCCGCCCGCCGGAAGTCGTCGCGACGTTGCGCGCCGACACCGATCAGGAGGATCTGTCGCAGGGTGCCGGAGCCGGTGACGGCGTACGTCGTCACCTCACCGGCACTGCCGGTGGCACCTTCGAACTCGAGATGACCCAGGAGGTCGTGTTGGTCGCCGAGGTCGACGGCGCCGGGGCCGATGACCAACTCGTCCTCGCCCGGGATGACCGGGAGCGCGATGATCTCGGCGTCCAGGCTCTCCGGGCCGAGCGGATTGAGCGTGAAGGTGGGCGGCCCGACCTGCGACGGCAGGGCCGGTGACGGCAGCGTTGTGGTCATCTACGCGTTCAGCCCAAGGCCTTTGATCTCTTCGCCGAGCGCGGCGGCCTCTTCGGCGTTCAGTTCGACGACCAACCGGCCACCACCTTCGAGCGGGACGCGCATCACGATGCCCCGACCTTCCTTGGTGACCTCCAGCGGACCGTCTCCCGTCCGCGGCTTCATCGCCGCCATGCGGCACCTTCTTCCGTGTCTCGCGTGTCGGCGCTCACCTGCCGGATGGCCTCGGAGCGCGCATTGCACGTCCATTATCCCTCATCAGGTCAGCAGACCTGACGGCAAGGTGCGAGTTTCGGCGGGTTGACCTGCCTTCGAACCTGTCAGATGACCGAGGTTCCGTAGGCCCAGGTCAGCCAGATCGCGAGGATCACCAGCGTGAGGTGCACCACGATGGCCGCTCCGGAGGACTCGTGGAAGGCTCCGTCCGGGTCCCGACGGTCGCCTCCAACGGGCCGGTCGTAGGCGTCGTCGTAGCGCTCGTCGTAGCGATCGTCATAGCCACGGTCGTAGGCCTCGTCGTAGTCGTAGCCCTGTGCGTACGCCTGGTCGTAGCCCTGGTCGTAGCCCTGCTCGTAGCCCGCGTAGGCCGGCTCGTCGTAGCCCTGGTCCCGCTGCCGTCGACGCGGCTGCGCCTCGGGCGCGGGCGGGGTCGGGGCAGGGGGCTCGGACCGGTCGCGGCCCCGGTCACGGTCCCGGGTTCCGTAGGACTCGAAGGAGTAGGGGTCGTACGTCTCGGTCCGCTGCCCCGGCTGGCGGCCGGCGGGCCGGCTCGGCGCGGGCGGCGGCGCAGGCGCGGGTGCGGGCTGGGGCGACGGTTGGGGCGCGGGCCGGGGTGCGGGGCGCGGTGCGCGCGGCGGGCTCGGCTGCTGCTGGCCCGGGTAGTCGGAGTAGCTGCTGTCGCGCCGGTAGCGACGATCGGCGAACTCGTCGTGGCTGTCGTTGCGGCGGTCGTCGTAGCGATCGTCGTAGCCGCGCGAGCGGCGCTGCGGCGGCTCCTGACGGCGACCCCACGGGTCCTGGCCGCTCCGGCCCGGCTCGCCCTGGCTCGGCTGGGGCTGCTCGGGCGCCGGCCGCTGAGGAGCCGGACGCTGAGGGGCGGGACGCTGAGGCGCCGGGCGCTCGCGCATCGGCTGCTCCGGGGCTCGCCGCTCCTGCGCCGGTCGCGCGGGAGCAGGGCGGTCCTGCCGCGGCCGGGCAGGACCCGCCGGGGCCGGCGGCTGGGGCACGGGCTGGTGACGTACGGGCTGCTGCTGCGGCTGGGGCGCCGGCGGCTGGGGTGCGGCTGCCCGCCGAGGAGGCCGCTGCGGAGACGGCTGGGGCTGCGGTGCCGGCTGCGGTGCGGGCTGTGGAGCGGGCGGGGGCGGTGTCTGCCGCCCGGCCACGCGGCGACCGATCTGCCCGTCCCGCGTCGGAGCGGGGGCCGGAGCCGGAGCAGGCGCCGGAGCGGGGGCCGGAGCAGGCGGCGGCGCAGGCGAGGGGTCGCGCTCGATCGGCGCCATCACCGCGGTCTCGTCGACACCCGAGGCTGCTCGCCGGGGCTCGGGCCGGCGTTCGACCGGACGTCCCTGCTGGGCGACCGGCTGAGGAACGGGCTGCTGGACCGGTCGGCGCGGGTCCGCGTAGCCCGCCCGGCCGTCAGGCTCGGCGTAGTCGTCGTAACCGGGCTCGGCATAGCCGGCCTCGTCGTAGCCGTAGCCGTCCTCTGCGTACTCCTCGGCGTAGTCGTCGTAGTCGTCGTCATAGCCGTAGTCGTCGTGGCCGGAGGCTGCGGCGCGCTGCTCCTTGAGCCGGCGGGCGAGCAGGTAGAGGCCCGCGATCGCGGCGAGCCAGATCCCGAAGAGCCCGATCACCCCCGGGATGTCGCCGCCGAGGAAGAACGACGACGGCGAGGCGAGGAAGAGGACCCAGACCAGGAGGCCGGCTGCACCGGCGTACAGGTGGATCTTGGACGGCAGCCCCGCCTCCTGCGACTGCAGGAGATGTGGCTTCAGATAGGTGAGCGCGACGATCACCGCGACCAGGGCGGTCACGGCGTAGACGAGTACGGCAGCGAAGCTCACGGCAGCGATTCTGTCCTAGACGTCGGGCGAGCCCGAATCGGGCTCGGGCGTATGTGGTCTGAGTCCCCCGACTCCGACCTCGGCACCGGCATCCCCGGCCGCGGTCGACTCACGCCATTCTGCCTCCTCGGCAAGGCGGGCGATCAGAGCGTCCACCTCGTCCATCCGGTAGCCGCGGAAGGCCACCGAGAAACGTACGTGACGCAGGTCTGCCGCCTCCAGGACGCGGTCGCGGGGCACCAGAGCGTCGGGCTGGTCGCCGTACTCCTCCCCCATCGGCGCGCCTGTCCCGGCGGCTACGAGGGCGACTCCTCCGAGAGCCAGCACGATGAGTGCCGCGAAGATCCAACCCATGCGTCAGTCACGCGCCTTCAACATCAGCTCGACCGCCTCGTCCACGTCGTCGGTGAGGGTGATCATGTCCAGGTCGCTCTGCTTGATCCGGCCGTCGGCCAGCATCGTCTCGCGCATCCAGTCGAGCAGCCCCTCCCAGTGCTTCACGCCCATGAGCACGACCGGGAACTGGGTGATCTTCTTGGTCTGGGAGAGCGTCATCGCCTCGAAGAGCTCGTCCATGGTGCCGAGACCGCCGGGCATGACGACGTAGCCCTGGGAGTACTTCACGAACATCATCTTCCGCACGAAGAAGTAGCGGAAGTTGAGCCCGAAGCTGACGTAGTCGTTGAGCCTGGCCTCGAAGGGCAGCTCGATGCCGAGGCCGATCGACTCCCCACCGGCCTCGAGGGCGCCCTTGTTGGCCGCCTCCATCGTGCCCGGACCGCCGCCGGTGATCACCACGAAGCCCGCTTCCGCCAGACCTCGGCCGACAGCCTCGGCCTGCGCATAGGTCGGGTGGTCCTTCGGCGTGCGCGCCGACCCGAAGACCGAGACCGCCGGGCCGACCTCGGAGAGGTCGTTGAACCCCTCGACGAACTCGGCCTGGATCTTCATGACCCGCCACGGATCGGTGTGGACCCAGTCGCCGTGGCCGGAGCTGTCCAGCAGTCGCTGGTCGGTGGTGCTGCCGGCGGGGCGCCCCTTGGTGGGGCGCGGGCCGGAGCCGCTGCGTCGGGTCATGCGGTCAACCAATCACGAAGGGCCTGCTCGCACGCGGTGATCTCGGAGATCCGCACGTGCTCGTCGGCTTTGTGGGCGAACATCGGGTCACCTGGACCATAGTTGACCGCCGGTATGCCGAGAACCGTGAACCGCGCCACATCGGTCCAGCCGAACTTGGGTCCGACCTCACCACCGACCGCCTCGATGAACGCGTTGGCCGCCGGGCGGTCGAGACCGGGCAGCGCGCCCGGGGCCGAGTCGGTCAGGGTGACGTCGTAGCCCTCGAAGAACTCGGTCACGAACGCCAGCGCCTCCTCCTCGCTCCGGTCCGGCGCGAAGCGGTAGTTGACCGTCACCACGCACTCGTCGGGGATCACGTTGCCCGCCACTCCCCCGGCGACGAAGACCGCGTTGAGGCCCTCGTGATACTCGAGCCCGTCGATGACCGGCTTGCGCGGGACGTACGACTCCAGGCGGCGGAGCACCTCGCCGGCCTTGTGGATCGCGTTGACGCCGCGCCAGGAACGGGCACTGTGGGAGCGCTCGCCGGTGGTGCGTACCTCCACCCGCAGCGTGCCCTGGCAGCCGGCCTCGACGCCGGCGTTGGAGGGCTCCATCAGGATCGCGAAGTCTCCGGCGAGCAGGTCGGGCTCGCTGGCCGCGAGCTTGCCGAGACCGTTGTGGACGGCCTCGATCTCCTCCGCGTCGTAGAAGACGTACGTCACGTCGCGGTTGGGCGTCCGGAGGGTCGCGGCGAGCTTGAGGATGACCGCGTCGCCCGACTTCATGTCGCACGCGCCGAGGCCGTGCAGGATGCCGGCGGCCTCGTCGAGGCGGCTCGGGAAGTTGCCGTTGACCGGCACCGTGTCGAGGTGGCCGGCGATGACCACGCGCTCGGGGAGGCCGAGGTCGGTGCGCGCCACGATCGAGTTGCCCCGCCGCTCGACGACGAGGTGGTCGTACGCAGCCAGCGCCCGCTCCACGGCGTCGGCCAACTCGAGCTCGTTGAGGCTCACCGAGTTGATGTCCATCAGCTGCCGGGTCAGCGTCACCACGTCGGTCGTCAGGTCGATCTCGGGAGTGTCAGGACTGGTTGTCACAGGCGCTAGTCAACCAGCCGTCCATGAGAGATCACGCGGGGGACCTGACTGCCTGGATGCCGGACATCCATCCGCGGGCTCGACACGCACGCTACATTCTGTAGTTAACGACTCGACTTAATGGAGAGAGGGTGTCGATGACCACCGTGCGGCACGCCCGCCTCTTCGACGAGGCCGACCCGCTACACCTGTCCGGCGGCGACACACTGGGACCCGTCGACGTCGCCTACGCCACCTACGGCGAGCTGGCACCGGCCCGCGACAACGTCGTCTTCATCGCCCATGCGCTCACCGGCGACGCCGAGGTCACGGAGTGGTGGCCGACGATGGTGGGCCCCGGGAGACCGGTCGACACGGACCGGTTCTTCGTGGTCTGCGCCAACCTCCTCGGCGGCTGCCGGGGCACCACCGGCCCGTCCTCGACCGATCCCGCCACCGGCCGTGCCTGGGGGCTCGACTTCCCACTGATCTCGGTCGCCGACCTGGTCACCGTCCACCGCCGGCTGCTGGCCCACCTCGGCATCGAGAAGCTCCACGCCGCCGTCGGCGGATCGCTCGGCGGCATGCAGGTACTCCAATGGGCCGCCGACGCCCCCGGCCAGATCGAACGGGCGGTCCTGGTCGCCGCCTCAGCCCGGTTGAGCGCTCAGAACATCGCGCTCTCGAACGTCGCCCGGCAGGCGATCCTGCGCGACCCCGACTTCCGCGGCGGACGCTACCCGGACCACGGCGTGATCCCCGCCGACGGCCTCTCGGTGGCGAGGATGCTGGGCCATGTCACGTACGTCTCCGAGCCCGGGCTGGAGGAGAAGTTCGGCCGGTCGCGGCGCAGCGCCACCCCGGGATTCGGCATCGACTTCGAGGTGGAGAGCTATCTCGACCACCAGGCGAGCTCGTTCGTCGACCGCTTCGACGCGCTCTCCTACCTCTATCTCTCCCGCCTCCTCGACTACTTCGACCCGTTCGCCTCGGCGGGTTTCGCCGAGCGGATCCGCGACACCCGGTTCCAGGTCATCTCCTTCGACTCCGACTGGCGCTTCCCCACGTCCCACTCGGTCCTGATCGAGAAGGAGCTGCGCTGCGCCGGCGTCGACGTCGAGCGCCACGAGATCGCCTCGACCTGGGGTCACGACTCGTTCCTGCTCGACCCGCCCGGCTATCTCGACCTCGTCCGGAGCTTCCTCACCGATCGAACTGGAGTTGGTTCATGAGTGACCACGCGTACGGCTTCAACACCCGTGCGATCCACGCCGGCAACATCCCCGACGGCGTCAGCGGCGCCCGGGCGCTGCCGATCTACCAGACGGCGTCGTTCGTCTTCGACGACACCGCCGACGCCGCGGCGCGCTTCGCGCTGCAGAAGTACGGCAACATCTACACCCGCGTCGGCAACCCGACCGTGGCCGCGTTCGAGGAGCGGCTCGCCTCCCTGGAAGGGGGCATCGGGGCGGTCGCGACCGCCTCAGGCCTCTCGGCCGAGTTCGTCACCTTCGCCTCCCTCGCCGGCGCCGGCGACCACATCGTCGCCTCCGCCCAGCTCTACGGCGGCTCGGTCACCCAGCTCGACGTCACCCTGCGCCGCTTCGGCGTCTCCACGACCTTCGTCTCCTCGACCGATCCGGAGGCGTACGCCGCGGCGATCCGCCCCGAGACCAAGCTCGTCTTCGCCGAGACCGTCGCCAACCCGTCCGGCGACATCGCCGACCTGGAGGGGCTGGCCGACGTCGCGCACGCGCACGGGGTGCCGTTCGTCGTCGACTCGACGATCCCGACGCCGTACCTGTCTCGGCCGATCCAGTGGGGCGCCGACATCGTGGTGCACTCGGCCACCAAGTTCCTCGGCGGACACGGGACCACGCTCGGCGGAGTCGTCGTCGAGTCCGGCCGGTTCGAGTATTCGCCGGAGCGGTTCCCGCTCTTCCACGAGCCGGTCGAGCACTACGGCGGGCTGTCGTGGTGGGGCAACTTCGGCGAGTACGCCTTCCTCACCCGACTCCGCGCCGAGCACCTCCGCAACGTCGGCGCGACACTGAGCCCGCAGTCCGCCTGGCAGCTCGCCCTCGGCGTCGAGACCCTGGCGCTGCGGGTCCAGCGGCATGTGGAGAACGCACGGGTCGTCGCCGAGTGGCTCGATGCCGACGACCGGGTCGAGAACGTACGCTGGGCCGGCCTGCCCTCGCACCCGCACCATGCGCGGGCGCAGAAGTATCTACCCAAAGGTCCCGGCAGCGTCTTCTCCTTCGACGTCCGGGGCGGTCGCGCCGCCGGCGAGCGGTTCATCGAGTCGGTCGAGCTCGCCAGCCATCTGGCCAACATCGGCGATGCCAAGACCCTGGTGATCCACCCCGCCTCGACGACCCACCGCCAGCTCAGCGAGTCGCGGCTGGCCGAGGCCGGCGTCGCCCCCGGGCTGGTGCGGATCAGCGTCGGAATCGAGGACGCCGACGACATCATCTACGACCTCGACCAGGCGCTGACCGCCGCCGTACCAACGGTTTCGGGCTTCGCTTCGACCACGAAGGAGATCTGATGGCCATCCCACAGATTCCGCACGAGCCGAGCGCACGCGAGCGGCAGGGTCTGCTGCAGGCCACGAGGTCGATCGCGATCGTCGGCTTCTCCTCCAACACCGCGCGGTCGAGCTACTACGTCGCCACCTACCTCACCCAGGACACCGACTATCGGCTCTACTTCATCAACCCGAACGCCGCGGGTCGTGAGGTGCTCGGCCAGCCGGTCTACTCGAGCCTGGCGGATCTCCCGGAGACTCCCGATATCGTCGACGTCTTCCGGCGCGCGAGCGACCTGCCCGCGGTCGTCGACGAGGTGGTCGCGCTGGGCTCGCCGGTCGTGTGGTTCCAGCTCGGGCTGACCAACGACGAGGCCGCGGAGTCGGCGCGCGCGGCGGGGTTGACCGTCGTCCAGAACCGCTGCCTCAAGATCGAGCACGCCCGCTTCCACGGCGGCCTGCACCTGGCCGGGTTCGACACCGGGTTGATCACCTCACGCCGGACCGCGCGGTGAGATCCCTTCGTTAGTCGAGTTAGTTAGTCTAATATCTCGACTAAGCCGTTCCCTCGACTCCGGAGTGTTCCCATGAGCATCGATTCAACGACACAGCTCAACGACGTCGACCTCGCCGCCGTCGGCAACCTCGTCCAGGCGATCCAGGACGATCCCGCCAAGGCGCGCACCACCTGGGCCGCACACGTGACCTGGAAGGGCGCCTTCGCGTCCGAAACGAAGATCCGATCCTTCGAGCCCACGCAGTCCGACGAGCCCTCAGGTCTGGGCGGCGGCGACACCGCCGCCAATCCCGTCGAGCAGCTTCTCGGCGCCCTGGGCAACTGCCTCGCCGTCGGCTACGCCGCGAACGCCTCGGTGGCCGGGATCGAGCTCGACGACCTGCGCATCGACCTCAAGGGCGACGTCGACCTCACGGTCTTCCTCGGCCTCGCAGAGGGCCACGCCGGCTTCGACACGATCGATGCCGTGGTCACCATCGCGTCCGAGGCATCCCGCGAGGAGCTCGAGTCGCTCCACGCCAAGGTGCTCGCCAGCTCGCCCGTCGGCCACACGCTCCGCAGCGCGGTCCCGGTCAACGTCTCGCTGGCCTGACTCGCCTCCACCGCCCATCCACGCCCATCCACACCCATCGAAACGAGGAACCAACATGACAGAGACCACCGTCGACAACGGCGTCAACGTCGCCGCACTGCTCGGCGCACGCGCCGCCCTCCAGGAGACCCCGGAGGCGGCCAAGTTCACCTGGCGCGCCACCAACACGTGGATCAAGGGCACCCACTCCAAGAGCAAGGTCGAGGGCTTCTTCGGCCTCGGCGAGGAGCAGGAGTCCGAGCGGTCGTTCGAGTCCGACGGCGACCACCCGCCCCAGTTCGCCGCCGACAACCAGGGCCCCACGCCGGTCGAGACAGTCCTGGTCGCGCTCGGTGGCTGCCTGACGGCCGGCGTCGCCGCCGTCGCCCAGCAGCGGGGCATCCAGCTCAATTCCGTCACCGCGACCATCGAGGGCGACCACGACATCCGTGGCATCCTCGGCGCCGATGCGGACGTACGCAACGGCTTCACCGGCGTCCGCGTGAACTACTCGATCGACGCCGACGCCTCCCCCGAGGACGTCGAGGCGCTGGTCGCGCAGTCGCAGAAGCGCTCGGCCGTCTTCGACATCCTCACCAACCCGACCGCGGTCAGCGTCTCGGTCTCGTGAGGATGAGTGCCTCGTCTCGCCGCACCACCGTCGCGGTGATCGGGGCGGGGCACAGCGGCCTCGCAGTGAGCCACCGACTCAGCGCCGAGGGGATCGACCATGTCGTCCTCGAGCGCGGGCAGGTCGCTCACTCGTGGCGCACCCAGCGCTGGGACTCGCTCCGCCTGCTGACCCCGGGCTGGATGAACCGACTTCCCGGGCTCGCCGACCCGCTGCTCGGCCCCGCCGAGGCCGACGAGTTCCTCACCGCCGCCCAGGTCGCCTCGCTGGTCACCGGCTATGCCGACGTGATCGCGGCGCCGGTGCACGAGAACGTCGAGGTCAACCGCCTCTCCCCCAGCCGGAGCGGCTTTCTGGTCGAGACCTCCGCGGGTCCGTGGTCGGTGGAGCAGGTCGTGCTCGCCACAGGCTCCGTACGCGGCGTCGTGCCCGCCCCCGCCGCCGAGCTCCCACCGGGACTGCCCTCGGTACACGCCATCGACTACCGGCGCCCCTCGCAGCTCCCGCCCGGCGGCGTGCTGGTGGTCGGGGCGGCAGCCAGCGGCGTACAGATCGCGGCGGAGCTGCAGGCATCGGGTCGCCAGGTCACCCTCGCGGTCGGCGAGCACGTTCGGGTGCCGCGCCGCTACCGTGGGCGCGACATCTTCGCCTGGATCGAGGAGGCCGGCATCCTCGACGAGCGCTGGGACGAGCTCGATGACATCACTCGCGCTCGACGGCTCTCCTCCTTCCAGCTCGTCGGCGGCACCACCACGCTCGACCTCAACACACTGCAGGACGCCGGCGTACGCGTTGTCGGCAAGCTGGCCGCGCTGCGCGACGGCGAGGCGCTCTTCTCGGGCTCGCTGACCAACATGGCGGCTCTGGCCGATCTCAAGGCCAACCGACTGCTCAACGGCATCGACCATGCCTTCGGCGGCTCCGGCGAGCGGCTCGAGCCGACCCGCGTGCCCGAACCGCTGCTGTCGCTATCGCTGACCTCAGGCGAGATCGGCTCCGTCGTCTGGGCGACCGGCATCAAGCCCGACCACCGCTTCCTCGACGCTGACGTCTTCGACCACAAGGGCGCGATCCGCCACGACGGCGGCGTCACAGACATGCCCGGCCTCTACGTCACCGGGCTCCCGGTGCTGCGGCGCCGGCGCTCGACCTACATCGACGGCGCTCGCGACGACTCCGCCGACCTGGTGGCCCACCTGTCGCAGCGGCTCGCCGACCCTGCCCGCCGCAGCGTCGGCTAACGGCCGACGTGCGCGAGCACCCCGTCGATGATCCGGGCCAGCCCGTAGTCGAGCTCGCGGGCGGGGTCGCTGGCCGCCTGATAGGCCTCGCCGGCGGCGGTGCCGACGCGGTTGGCCAGCGGATAGTGGCTGCCCGCCATGACCTCGTTCAGCGTGTCGTAGTTGGCCTCCCACCACTCTGCCTCGGTCATCCCGGTGACCTGCTCGGCGCGGCGTTTCATGAGCTCGCTGCGGGCGATGTTGCCCGCGAAGCCGACCAGCACGGCGACCGTCTGGTCCATCTCCAGGTCCGAGAGCCCGAGACCGTCGACGGCCCGTAGCTGCCACTCGTAGCGTTCGCTCATGTTGGGACCCAGCCAGGGGCGTACGTCCTGCACCTCGAGTAGCCACGGATGGGCCCGGAGCTCGTCGTGCGTGTGGTTGGCGACCAGCTCGAGGCGCTTGCGCGGATCCTCGGGTAGCTCCGGCAGCTCGGCGCGGCCGGTCACCTGGTCGGCCATGAGGACCAGCAGCGCGTCCCGGTTGGGCACGTAGGAGTAGAGCGTCATCGCCCCCAGACCGAAGCGCTGGGCGATCGCACGCATGGTGACAGCGGCCAGACCCTCGGCGTCGGCGAGGTCGATCGCGGCGTCGACGATCTCGTCGACGCTCACCTTCTGCTTCGGGCCGCGCTTGGTCTTCGGCTCCTCGCGCGCACCCGCCCGATGGCGCCACAGCAGGCGCAGGGAGGGGTCCGACTGGTCTGGCTGGTCCGGCACGTCGCTCATCGTAACCTCCTCCGAAATAATTTCGTACATCGTACGGAACACATGCTACAGTCACTCCGTTGACATCTTCGTACAACGTACGAAATTGGAGGAACGTGTATGCCGAACGACGCGAAGCCGGTCCCGCCGCGCTGGCTCAAGCCGATGAACAAGGTCTTCATGACCCTGTCGAAGACCGGGCTCGGGATGAAGGAGCTGCCGGTGCTCACCGTGCCTGGCCGCGCGAGCGGCAAGCCCCGCAGCACTCCGCTCTCGGTCCTGGACCTGGACGGACACCGCTATCTGCTCGAGGGATTTCCGGGAGCCGACTGGGCCCGCAACGTACGTGCCGCCGGCGGCCGAGCCACTCTCCGGATCGGCAAGGCCACCGAGGAGGTGCATCTTGTGGAGGTGGAGCGCGAGGAGGCGCTGACCGTGCTCTGCGCCTGGCCGGAGCGGATGACGGACGGCGCGAAGATCATGCTCGACGCCGGTGTGGTCACGGCGGTGACGCCGGAGGCGTTCGAGGCGGTCGCCGGCCGCTGCGGCGTGTTCCGGATCGAGGTGGGCCGATGACCTCGACTCCCCTGTCCGCGCGCGGCGTGCGCAAGCGCTACCGCGACACCCAGGCGCTCGACGGCCTCGACCTCGAGGTCGCCGCCGGCACCGTGCACGCACTCCTGGGGCCCAACGGCGCCGGCAAGTCGACCGCGGTGAACGTCTTCGCGACCCTGACCCTGCCCGACGCCGGTGAGGTGCGCGTCGGCGGCCACGATGCCGTACGCCACCCCGCCCGGGTCCGCTCCACGATCGGCCTGGTCGGGCAGAGCGCCGCGCTCGACGAGGCACTTCACGGCCGGGAGAACCTGGTGATGTTCGGCCGCCTGCACGGCCTCTCGAAGCCTGATGCCGTACGCCGCGCCGGGGAGCTCCTCGACGCGTTCGGCCTCACCGAGGCCGGCGACCGGAAGGTCTCGGGATACTCCGGCGGGATGCGGCGGCGCCTCGACATCGCCGCCGGCCTGGTCACCCGTCCGCGGATCCTCTTCCTCGACGAGCCGACCACCGGGCTGGACCCGCGCGGCCGTCACGAGGTCTGGGAGATGGTGCGGCAGGTGGTCGCCGACGGGACGACGGTGTTGCTGACCACGCAGTACCTGGACGAGGCCGACCAGCTCGCCGGCATGGTCACCGTGCTCGGCGCGGGCCGGGTGATCGCCGAGGGCACCCCGTCGGCGCTCAAGAGCGACCTGGGCGGCGACCGGGTGATCATCACCGCGACCGGCCCGGACGACCTCGCCCGGATGGCCGGCGTCCTCGGCTCCGCCGCCGTCGTCGATCCCGACCGGCACGAGGTCACCGTCGAGGCGGGCGCGGCCGGCGGCGGTGCCGCGGTCGTGGAGGTCGTACGCACTCTCGACTCCGCCGGCATCACGGTCGACGACGTGCTGCTGCGCCGACCGACCCTGGACGAGGTGTTCCTCCACCTGACCGCCCCCGGCCACGTACCCGATCCTGAAGGAGCCGCCCGATGACCGCCATCGCCTCCACCCTGCGACAGACCGCGACCCAGACCTGGGTGATCACGCTCCGCGACCTCAAGCACTGGCAGCGCGAGCCGTGGGGACCGGTCTTCGGGATCCTGTTCGCGATCATGATGCTGCTGATCTTCGGCTACCTGTTCGGCGGCGCGATCGAGATGCCGGGCGGCGGGTCGTACCTGCCCTATCTGCTGCCCGGAGTGCTCGCGCTGACGATGATGTTCGGCATCGACGGCACCATGGCCGTGGTCACCGAGGACACCAAGCGCGGGGTCACCAACCGGTTCCGGTCACTGCCGATGAGCGGTCTCGCGGTGCCGCTGGGGCGGGCGATCGCCGACCTGGGCAACTCCGCGGTCCAGCTGGGCGTCCTCATGCTCGGCGGGCTGCTCATCGGGTGGCGGATCGAGGGCACCTTCCTCGAGGCGGTCGCCGCGGTCGGGCTCCTGCTCTGGCTGCGGCTGGCGATGCTGTGGCTGGGCATCTTCCTCGGCCTGACCCTGCGGATGGAGGGTGCGCTGACGATGGTGCAGGTGCTGGTGTGGCCGCTGGGGTTCTGCTCGAGCCTGTTCGTCTCGCCCGAGACGATGCCCGGATGGCTCGGCTTCCTGGCCGCCTGGAACCCGGTCTCGGCGACCGCCACCGCCTGCCGCGACCTCTTCGGCAACCCGACCGGGATCACCTCCGGCGTGCTCGCCGACCACGCCACCCTGTTGGCGCTCGCCTGGCCGGCCGTCCTGCTGGCGATCTTCGTCCCGCTCTCCGTCCGCGCGTTCCGGCGCCTGGGCTGAGAACGGGAGAACGGGCCCGGGAAGGCGATGCCTTCCCGGGCCCGTTGGCGAATGGGTGGGGGTCAGGCGGTGGCTGGTTCGAGGCCGTCGGTCTCGTCCGTGGCCTTCTCCTTCACCGGCGCGAAGGCCCGGGTCAGCGACCCGAGTGCGAAGGCGACGAAGAGCAGGACGACGCCCAGGCCCGCGACCAGCGCCGAGAGGCCGAAGGCGGTGACTGCGGTCAGCAGGGAGGCGCGTACGAACGACGACTCCGCCGCGACCGCGCGGATCGGGTCCTCCTGGTCCAGCTCGGCGTACGTCTTGCCCTTGGTGATCCCGAGGGCGTGCTTCTCGACGGTGGCCGCCTGGGCGTAGGCCGAGAACGGGCCGTCGACGTTGTCTCCGGCGAGGAAGGAGGCGTCGTCGGCGACGGTGATCTCCTGCGCCTTCAGCTGGGTGTGGGCCATGTAGTAGGTGGCAGCGCCACTGGCGATGAACAGGAGGCCGAACAGCCCGATCAGGGGGCTCAGCAGCTTCGCGATCCGAGGTTTGCGGGTCATGCCGACCAAGGCTCACTTGGTTTACGTTTGAATCATAGACATGACGGGTGTGATCTTCGTCGTGCAGAACTTTTTTCGCGGAACCTGTCGGATCGGTGTCGAGCCGTTCGTGGAGTGAGTGAGAAGCGGCCGTACGGACCGCGACACACCACCACCGGACGAGAGGCACCATCATGAGCACCAGCACCTACACCCAGGCCACGACCACCTCCCGCGGTCAGTTCGCTGCGCGGATGCCGGTCTGGCTCGTCAGCGTCACCGCCGTCCTCGTCGGCGCCCTGGTCACCGGCGTCTACGAGTTCATCGCCCGCGCGGTCGGCGTGCCGTTCAACGTCGCACTGCCCGGCACCGGAGTCGATCCCGCCGCGATCCCCGCGACCGGACTCGCTTGGGCCGTCGCCGAACTCGGCCTGATCGGCATCCTCATCGCCGTCTGCCTGGCCCGCTTCGCCAAGCGTCCGCGCTCGACCTGGAAGCGCACCGCCTGGACCCTGACCGCGCTCTCGCTGGTGCCCAGCCTGGTCGCCGTCACCGACTCCTACGCCACCAACATCATGCTGGTGATCTCCCACCTCATCGCCGCGGTCGTGATCGTCCCCGTCATCGCCGCCCGGCTGGCGGAGCGCAACCCGCGCCGCGCCTGAGGTGTCCGCGGACGTCAGCCCGGTGGTCGGCGAGCGATGATCAGCTCGCCGACGCCGGGCATCGGCGTCGTCTCGACCATGAACCCGGCGTTGGCCAGGTCGGCGAAGAGCGCCGGCCTGGGATGGGTTCGGTAGTACATGACGAACTTCGGCCGCCACACCGCGTTGCGCACCCGCATCACCAGGTCGAAGCCGGAGAGCAGCCAGTACGCCGGGTGGGTCGGCCCCGGCGCCCGACTGACCGGCAGCGCGAACACACCGCCCGGCCGCAGCGCCCGATGGATGCCGTCGAAGAGCTCCGGCCGCTCCTCCGGCAGGAAGTGCCCCAGCGCCCCGAAGCTCACCACCAGGTCGTACGCATCCTCGAACGGCAACGCGCGAGCATCCGCCCGCACCAGGTCCGCGTCGGGGTGCGCTACCCTGGCCTGCTCGAGCATCCCCACGCTGAAGTCGACCCCTGTCGGCCGCTCCGTGGTCGCCTCCGCGAGCATCTCCAGCCCCGCCCCGGTGCCGGTGCACACGTCGAGCCCTCGCTCGAACGGCCCGTACTCCCGCAGCGCGGTGATCGTCGCGGCCAGCATCCAGTCCGGCGTCCGGAACGGCGTCGCGTCGAACTTGGGCGCCAGCAGGTCGTAGCCGCGCTCCACCGACGACAACGCCTGGATCGCCAGCTCACGAAACGTCGGCCCCTGCATACCCCGACCGTAGCGTCCGGACGGTCTGAGTGTCCGAACTCATGCGAGCCCGCGCCCGGTTGCCGGACACTGGTGGCGTGACCCCGACCCAGCGAGCCTTCACCTTCGCGTCCTACTGGATCATCGGCGTCGTCGTCTTCGCCGTGCTCCTGGCGCCGTACGAACTCACCTGGCGCGCTCACGCGGACCTTCCTGCCACTCTCACCACCGCACCGGGCGCAGGATCGGAATCGCTCGGCTGGGTGGTCTACGCGGTCGTCACCGTCGCCATCCCGCTCGTCGGCGGCACCATCGGCGGTCGAGTGGTCGCGACGCTCTCCTCCGGCGCACCCAGCTCAGCCGGCACCCAGCTGGCCGCGTACGCGGGTGGTGCAACCGTGTCGATCTGCGCCGGATGGGTGACTCTGATCGCCAGCACCCTGACCTTCTCCGCCATCCCGCCCGCGACGACTCTGGCAGATGCGACCTACGCCTTCCTCGTCTGGACCGCCTACTCAGCGGTCGCCCTCGCAGTAGCGAAGTCCGCAGCCCGGCGCAACGCCGGGCTCGCAACGGCGTGAGCCGTGTCTCGCTTGAGCCTTAGGAGGCTCAGTCACAGCACGTGTGCCTGAGCCTCCTAAGGTTTCCGCGCTATCAGGCAGGCGTCGTCGCACGCCGTCGGCGACCCCGTCCAGCCGCGCGAAGCCAGGACCTTCGCGATACCCAGTGCGGTCCGGCACGACGTTTCGAAGACCTGGTGCCAGCGCAGTCGCGCGGTGACAGTGCCGGTGGTGGCGAGGTCGTCGAGCACCCGATCGGCATCGCGGGCCTGGTCGCGCCAGGTGTCATGACCCAGCGCTCCGTCGAGCTCGACGACCAGGCCGTACGCCGCATACTCCACGTCTCGGAACTGATTGCCCTCGGGCGTCGCTCGCACCGTCTGTCGCTCGGAGCGTGGCAGCGCGTGGGCGCGCTCGATCTTGGTGAGATAGCCGTGCTCGAGCACGGAGTTCGTACCGGACTCCAGGTCATCGATGATCTTGGCGATCCAGGCGCGGCGGCGCAGGGACGGGAACCGACTCAACGCCGCGCGGAGCGAGTCGGCGGTGACATAGGCACGCCCAGTGACATCGGCGAGACTGGCGATCGCGTCGATCTCCGAGCGGGCGTCATGCGCCATCGCCAGCGCATTGTCCTCCAGCTTCAGGCGAGGCGGGACACCGCCGTGGGCATGGGTCTCGAGGTTGGTGAGGCGGTGGATCACGATGCCGGGTTGAGGCGCGACCCTCCGGGTCTGGTCGATGGCGACATGGATCGGGTCGGGCACCACCCCGGGCACCATCGGCCGCTCCGTGCGGGGTGCCTCGACACTCGGGCCGCACACGTAGGCCGGGGCCGCGTACAGGACGGCCGCCCAGGCGCGCTGGTGCCAGGTGAGCGGCCCGGTGTGATCGACGTACACCCGCGGATGCACGCGCACGATCTCCTTGCGCCGCTGCATCCTGATCATGTCAGCGCGCGTCAGCCCACCGGCCGCGAGCTGCGCATGGCTGAGCACGCCATCCTGCTGACGTCGGTGCGCCTCCATCAGTCGCACCGCATGCTCTCGATCCCATGCCGCCTTCTGCTCACCGCCAGGTTCCGAGATGTCCACGTCACAGTCATCGCACGCGACGACCCAGAACGGGAGACACCTTCCTAAGGTCGTCGTCCGGTGCCGAGGAGATGGTTCGAGAGATCCTGAACACCCTTCTGCCCACCTACTGCACGCGCCATGGTCAGCGCGGCCCGGTGGAGTTCTTCATCGACCTCGGTCATCTGTTCCAACGCCAAGCCCGCAGGCCCCTCGACGCCCACCACCTCGACCTCCAGCAACCCCGTATCGCTCAACTCCGCTGACAGTTCGGCACTGGTGTGGAAATGCCCGCCCGGGAACCGTCCTCCTGCAGGCGGAGCTCCATGCTCGATCAGGTCTTCCCATCCTCGCGGCACTCCGGCCCCACCGGACAACGCGGCGAGCCTTGCCAGTCTCGGGATCGCCGCGCCGAAGATCCACCCACCCGACCGCACCACCCTGATCGCCTCGCGCAGCACCCGCAGCCGTTCCTCACGGTCGGCAAGGTGGTAGAGCGGACCGAGGAGCAGCGCCACGTCCAGACTGCTGTCCTCAAAGGGCAGATCCCGCGCGTCGCCGACCAGAGCCTCGAAAGTGCCGAACGACCGAGCTCGATCGACCTGCTCGACGACCGGGTCCAGAAGCGTGACCTGGTGCCCAGCATCCGCAAGCGCCGCGGCATGGACCCCGGTCGCGCCGCCGATATCTGCGATCCGTGATCCCGCTGGGATCCGCTCGGCTATGAGTTCCTGCGTACGTTCGAACTCCAGGACCCCTTGGGCCGACCTGCTGGTCAGCCGGGCTCCCTCGTCCCAGTCGAGGCCTCCGTAATAGGCCCGGATCTGCCGATCGATCTCCTCCTGGCTGGCCACGATCGCACCGTACCGGCAGTCAGCTCCAACGCGAGCGAACCGTAGGAGGGTGAGTCACAGCCAGCGTGACTCACCCTCCTAAGCTTCAGCAATGCTGGACGGATCTCGACCCGCTTCGCGGGTTCGCAGGCTCACCCGCTGCGCTCGCTCGATCTCTTCGCGTTGCGACCCTGCTCCTTCGTCGCAGGGTCGCAGGCTCAGACCTTGGTGACCGCGATCTGGGCCTTTTCGCCGTCGCCCAGGTCGACCGGGTTGCCCTCGAGCGAGTCGACCACGTCGTACGTCGTGGCGAGGGTCTCGCGGGAGATGAGGTCGGCGTGGGTAGTGGCTGCCTGGCGTACGGTCTCGGAGCCGGTCACCGAGAGGGTGATGCGGTCCTCGACGTTGAGGCCGGAGTCCTTGCGGGCCTGCTGGACCGCTCGGATCAGGTCGCGGGCGAGACCCTCGGCGGCGAGCTCGGGGGTGACGACCGTGTCCAGGACGATGAAACCGCTGGGCAGCATCGAGACGGCGATGTCGTCGGAGGCGGCACCGGCGACGGTCTCCAGGGTGTACTCACCCTCGACCAGCGCCAGGCCACCGGCGACGACCTCGCCGGACTCGGAGACCGACCAGTCGCCGGACTTGGAGCCCTTGATGGCCTTCTGGACGTCCTTGCCCAGCCGCGGACCGGCGGCGCGGGCGTTGACGGCGAGCCGCTGCTCGATGCCGTAGGTGCCGGCCTCCTCCGAGTCGGCGGCGAGCAGCCGTACGGACTTGACGTTGACCTCGTCGGCGACGATCTCCTCGAAGCCCGCGATGTCGGCACCGACGACCGTCAGGCCACCGAGCGGCAGGCGGTTGCGGAGCTTGCGCGCCTTGCGCAGGGCGGAGGTCGAGGAGCAGACCGTGCGCACCGCGTCCATCCGGGCGACGAGATCGGCGTCGGCCGGCAGGTCCTCGACGACCGGGTAGTCGGCCAGGTGCACCGAGCGGCCACCGGTCAGACCGCGCCAGATCTCCTCGGTGGTCAGCGGCAGCAGCGGGGCGACCAGGCGGGTCACCGTCTCCAGCACCGTGTAGAGGGTGTCGAAGGCGGCCTTGTCCTCGTTCCAGAACCGCTCCCGGCTCCGTCGGATGTACCAGTTCGTGAGCACGTCGATGAACCGCTGGGTCGCCTCGCAGGCCTCGGCGACGTAGTAGTCGTCCATCGCCGAGGTCATCTCGCCGACGTAGTCGCGCAGCTTGGCCAGGACGTAACGGTCCAGCGGGTCCTCGGACGCCGTCGAGCCGGTGGTCTCCAGGCCGGCCGCGTTGGCGTAGAGCTGGAAGAAGTACCAGCTGTTCCACAGCGGGATCATCACCTGGCGTACGGAATCCCGGATGCCCTGCTCGGTGACGACCAGGTTGCCGCCGCGAAGGATGGGCGAGGACATCAGGAACCAGCGCATCGCGTCGGCGCCGTCGCGGTCGAAGACCTCGTTGACGTCCGGGTAGTTGCGAAGCGACTTGGACATCTTCTGCCCGTCCGAGCCCAGCACGATGCCGTGGCTGATGCAGCTCGAGAACGCCGGGCGGTCGAAGAGCGCGGTCGCCAGGATGTGCAGGGTGTAGAACCAGCCGCGGGTCTGACCGATGTATTCGACGATGAAGTCGCCCGGGAAGTGGTGCTGGAACCACTCCTCGTTCTCGAACGGGACGTGGTTCTGGGCGAACGACATCGACCCGGAGTCGAACCAGACGTCGAGGACGTCGGAGACCCGGCGCATCATCGACTTGCCCGTCGGGTCGTCCGGGTTGGGACGGACCAGGTCGTCGACGTACGGACGGTGCAGGTCGGGATTGCCCTCGGCGTCCTTGGGAAGAGTGCCGAAGTCGCGCTCCAGCTCCGCGAACGAGCCGTAGACGTCCAGGCGCGGGTAGGCCGGGTCGTCGGACTTCCACACCGGCACCGGCGAGCCCCAGAAGCGGTTGCGGGTGATCGACCAGTCGCGGGCGTTCTCCAGCCACTTGCCGAACTGGCCGTCCTGGATGTGCTCGGGCACCCAGCGGATCTGCTGGTTGAGCTCGAGCATCCGGTCCTTGATCTTGGTGACCTCGACGAACCAGCTCGAGACGCCCTTGTAGATCAGCGGCTGACGGCAGCGCCAGCAGTGCGGGTAGGAGTGGTTGTAGGACTCGCGGCGCAACAGGATCGTGCCCGCGGTCACCGATCCCCCGGCCTCGCCGCGGGTGACCGCCTTGAGGTGGTCGATGATCTGCAGGTTGGCGTCGAAGACCTGGACACCGGCGTAGTCGACCACCGGCGCGGTGAAGCGCCCGTCCTTGCCGACAGGCATGACCGCCTCGATGTTCTCGCGGTCGGTCACCTCCTTGTCGACCTCACCGAACGCACCGGCGGTGTGGACGACCCCGGTGCCGTCCGTGGTGGTGACGGCGTCGTCGGCGGCCACGATCCGGAAGGCGTTCTGGTGACCGGCGTAGTAGGAGAACGGCGGCTGGTAGGTGCGGCCGAGCAGCTCGGCGCCCTTGTATCGTCCGAGGATCGTCGGCTCGTCGGCGTCGCCCTCCTTATCGGGCAGAGCGAGCTCCTTCTGGTACGCCGCGAGGCGAGCCTCCGCGAGGAGGTACTTGGCCGTCTTGTCGGTGCCCGGGACCGGGCCCTCGACCACGACGTAGTCGATCTCGGAGCCGACCATGACGGCGAGGTTGGACGGCAGGGTCCAGGGCGTGGTGGTCCAGATCAGGATGTGGGCGTTGTCGAGGACCTCGTCCTCACCGGTGGCATCGAGCGCGTAGCCGACGGTGACCGCCGGGTCCTGGCGGTCCTTGTAGACGTCGTCGTCCATCCGCAGCTCGTGGTTGGACAGCGGGGTCTCGTCCTGCCAGCAGTAGGGCAGGACGCGGAAGCCCTCGTAGACCAGGCCCTTGTCGTAGAGCGTCTTGAAGGCCCAGATCACCGACTCCATGTAGTCGGGGTTGAGCGTCTTGTAGTCGTGGTCGAAGTCCACCCAGCGCGCCTGGCGCGTGACGTAGTCGCGCCACTCGCCGGTGTACTTCAGCACCGAGGCGCGGCTGGCCGCGTTGAACTTGTCGATGCCCATCTCGACGATCTCGTCGGTCGTCTTCAGGCCGAGCTGGCGCATCGCCTCGAGCTCGGCGGGCAGGCCGTGCGTGTCCCACCCGAAGCGCCGCTCGACGCGCTTGCCGCGCATCGTCTGGTAGCGCGGGACGATGTCCTTCACGTACCCCGTCAGCAGGTGGCCGTAGTGCGGCAGGCCGTTGGCGAACGGCGGGCCGTCGTAGAAGACGAACTCGTTCTCGCCGTTCTCGCCGGCGTCACGGTTGTCGATGCTCGCCTGGAAGGTCCCGTCCTTCTTCCAGTAATCGAGAATCTGCGTCTCGATCTCCGGGAAGCGTGGGCTGGCCGGGACTGTGGCTGAGTTGACCTTCGGATAGGCCATCGACGCATCTCCTGCTGGGTGGTAGTGGGTTTGTCTTCACCACAGGGACGATCTTTCGACCGCGGTACCACCCTGCTTGTCCTGCCGGACCACTTCGTTACGGCTGTGACGGGCCACTCCCGCCGGGTTCTACTTGCCTTCGATCTACCTGGAGGCTTTCTTCCCGGGGCTCGCCGCTGATGACGGCTCGAACGCCTGTAAGGAAGAGAGTACGCCGCCCGGCGCCCGCCGCGCGAACCCGATTACACCGCGCGCCACATCCGCACGTGCGGACCGATCTCCGGGTCGTCCCACGGCTCGCCGATCTCGACGAACCCGGCCCTCTTGTAGAACGGCACCGCCGGCGTACGCGCGTTGCACCAGACCAGCCCACCGCCTCTGGCCGCGACATGGTCCAGCGCCGCCCGCAGCACCTCGGCCCCGACGCCCTTGCCGCGCCACCCGTCCGCCGTCGCCATCCCCCGGATCCGCCACCCCTTCCCGGGGTGTTCGGCGAGGTCAGGGCATGCTTCCGGGAAGAGCCCCCGACGCACCCGATCAGACTCCCGTCCATGTCCACCGCCGCGTACGTAGCGACCTCGGGACCGTCGTCCCCCGGCACTCTCGCCGCCTCCGGCGGCCCTCCGTTGCGCAACACCTTCGCCCGCAACGGATACGTCTCCTCAACCGCCACCCGGCGCACCGTGATCACATCGCGACCATATCGGTGTGCGGACACCTCGTCGGGGCACCTGGCAGGATGCGCGCATGAGCCTGATTCGCTACGAGTACGCCGACGGTTGCGCGCGCATCACGATGACCAACCCGGACCGGGGAAACGTCTTCACGCCCGAGGCGGGCGCGGAGATGCTGGCGGCGATCCTGCGCGCGAAGGCAGACTCGGCGCGGGTGATCGTGCTGGCGGCGGAGGGGAAGTACTTCTCCGTCGGGGGTGACCTGGCCGGGTTTGCCGCCGCCGACGACCTGGGACCGTTCATCCTCGAGCTCGCCGAGGGCGCCAACCGGATCATCACCGAGCTCGTCCGCTGCGACGCGATCGTGGTCAGCGCCGTCCAGGGCACCGCTGCGGGGGTCGGCTTCCCGCTGGCGGCGGCCGCCGACATCGTGATCGCCGCCGGCAGGGCGAAGTTCAGCCTCGCCTACGCCAAGGTCGGGCTGTCGGTCGACGGCGGCGGGTCGCTCCTCGTGCACACCCTGGGCCTGCACCGGGTGCTCCGGCTGACCCTGCTGGGCGACATGCTCAGCGCGACCGAGGCGCTCGAGGCCGGCCTGGTCGCCCGCGTCGTACCGGCCGAGGAGCTCGCCGCCGCGGTCGACGAGGTCGTCGCGACCCTCCTCGCCGGCTCCCCCGAGGCGCTGGCGAGCACCAAGCACCTGATCCGCGACGTCGCCGACCCCAACCCCGAGTCGGGGCTGCGCCGCGAGGCGCAGTCGATCTCCGCGCTCGGTGGCTCGACCTCCGGCCGCGAGGGCATCAACGCGTTCCTGGAGAAGCGGCCGCCCAGCTTCACCGGCTGAAATCATTGGCCGAAAGGCGCTCGTTCCGCGAGGGTGAGCCCATGAGCAGTGATCAGCGACAGGTGGGCTTCGACGGAATCTGGCTTCCCGAGGGCGAGGATCCACGCCACCAGGACCAGCAGGCCGTCGGCGAGCTGGCGACGTACCGGGACTACCTGCGCCACTACCGGCTCACCCTCGAGCTCAAGTGCCAGGACCTCGGTCCGGAGGACCTGGTCAAGCAGAGCGTGCCGCCGAGCGACCTGAGCCTGCTCGGGCTGATCCGGCACATGGCGCGGGTCGAGCACGGCTGGTTCGAGCGCGTACTCAAGGAGAACCTCGAGCTCCCCCGCCTCGACGCCGACGACCCCACCGGTGGGTTCCACAAGGTGGAGCCGACCCAGGAGTCGGTCGACGAGGCGTTCGCGAGCTGGCGTGAGCAGGTCGCGGCGGCCGACGAGTGGCTCGACTCGATCGACGACACGATGCTCGGCGAGACCCGAGACCTCGGCCGCGGCGACGAGTCGACCAGCATCCGCGACATCCTGGTCCACATGATCGAGGAGTACGCCCGCCACGCAGGTCACGCCGACCTGCTGCGCGAGGTCATCGACGGGCGTACCGGGCAGTAGCCCCTCCCCCGCCCACCAGGCGGTTTCCTGAGACTAGGCTGAGACAGCGGTCACAACGACCGTTACCGCGCGCTGAATCAGAGGGAGACCATGTCGACGTCGACCGCCAACCCCACCAGCCCGGGCCCACGGACCGGGCCCAACGTGAAGTCTGTTGTCATCTGGACCGCCGTCGCTGTCGTCGGCGCCGTCTGCTGGGCCGTGCTCGCCCTGTCCCGAGGCGAGGAGGTCTCGGCGCTGTGGATCCTGTTCGCCGCGCTGGCCTCGTACGCGATCGCCTACCGGTTCTACTCGAAGTTCATCGCCAACAAGGTGCTGAAGGTCGATGACACCCGGGCCACCCCGGCCGAGCGGCTGGAGAACGGGCAGGACTTCGACGTCACCGACCGGCGCGTGCTCTTCGGGCATCACTTCGCCGCGATCGCCGGCGCCGGCCCGCTGGTCGGCCCGGTGCTGGCCGCGCAGATGGGTTACCTGCCGGGCACGATCTGGATCATCGTCGGCGTCATCTTCGCCGGTGCCGTGCAGGACATGGTCGTGATGTTCTTCTCGATGCGCCGCGACGGCAAGAGCCTCGGTCAGATGGTGCGCGAGGAGGTCGGCACCGTCGCCGGCGTGGCCGCGCTGATCGCCGTCTTCGCGATCATGATCATCATCCTGGCAGTGCTCGCGCTGGTCGTCGTCAATGCGCTCGCGGAGTCGCCGTGGGGTGTCTTCTCGATCGGCCTCACCATCCCGATCGCGCTCTTCATGGGCTTCTACCTGCGCTACCTGCGTCCCGGCCGCGTCAGCGAGGTGACCGTCATCGGCGTCGCGCTGCTGCTGCTGGCCATCATCGGTGGCGGGTACGTCGAGGAGATGGGCCTGGCAAACGCCCTCACCCTCTCCCACGAGACGCTGGTGATCTGCCTGGTCGTCTACGGTTTCATCGCCTCGATCCTCCCGGTGTGGATGCTGCTGACCCCGCGTGACTACCTCTCCACCTTCATGAAGGTGGGCGTCATCGTGCTGCTGGCCGTCGGCCTGATCCTCGCCGCTCCGGTGCTGCAGAACGAGGCCGTCACCGACTTCGCCACCAACGGCGAGGGTCCGGTCTTCGCCGGCAAGCTGTTCCCGTTCGTCTTCATCACCATCGCCTGCGGCGCCCTCTCCGGCTTCCACGCGCTCATCTCGTCCGGCACCACGCCGAAGATGGTCGCCAAGGAGAGCCACGTCCGGATGATCGGCTACGGCGGCATGCTGATGGAGTCGTTCGTGGCGATCTCGGCACTCATCGCGGCCTCGGTCATCGACCAGGGCATCTACTTCTCGATGAACGCCGCCGCCGGCGCGACCGGCGGCACCCCGGAGACCGCAGCCGCCTTCGTCAACGGGCTCGGCTTCACGATCACCCCGGCCGAGCTCGAGGCAGCCGCGGCCAGCGTGGAGGAGACGATCATCTCCCGCACCGGTGGCGCCCCGACCCTGGCGTTCGGGATGTCGCTGATCTTCAGCGAGGCGTTCGGTGGCGGCCTGGCCGCCTTCTGGTACCACTTCGCGATCATGTTCGAGGCGCTCTTCATCCTGACCGCCGTCGACGCCGGCACCCGCGTAGGCCGGTTCATGCTCCAGGACACGATCGGCAACGTCTGGAAGCGCTACGCCGACACCTCCTGGCGGCCGGCAGCGTGGTCGGCCTCCGCGCTGGTCGTACTGGCCTGGGGCTACATGCTCTGGATCGGCGTCGGTGACCCGCTCGGCGGGATCAACCAGCTGTTCCCGCTCTTCGGCATCGCCAACCAGCTGCTCGCCGCCGTCGCCCTGACCCTGGCCACGGTGCTGATGTTCAAGCACGGTCTGGCCAAGTTCGCCTGGGTGCCCGGCATCCCGCTGGTCTGGGACCTCATCGTCACCATGACGGCGAGCTGGCAGAAGGTGTTCAGCGACAACCCCGCGATCGGCTACTTCGCCCAGGCCTCTGCCGCGCGCGAGGCACGCGACGCCGGTGAGCTCTACGGGGTTGCGAAGACCCCCGAGGACGTCGACCAGATCATCTACAACTCGACCCAGAGCGGCATCCTGCAGGCAGCGTTCGCGCTGCTGGTGATCGTGATCGTCGCCGGTGCCGTGGTGACTGTGGTCAAGTCGATCCGCGCCGGTGGTTCGCTGCCGACCACCGAGGTCCCGAAGGTCGAGTCGAAGATCGTCGCGCCTTCCGACTTCTTCGCCACCAAAGAGGAGAAGGAAGCCGTACGCGAGTGGGAGGCGTCCCAGAAGACGCCGGTCTCATGAGCCTGCTCACCGAGCGTGTCTCCGATCGCTTCTCCGGCGCCTGGCGGCTGCTCCGCCAGGCGACCGGGGAGGCGAAGTGGGACGAGTACGTCGCCCGGTGCGAGCGCGAGGGCGTCGAGCCGATGACCCGGCGCGCGTTCGAGCGCCACCGGGCCGACGAGAAGGAGCACAACCCGCAGGCCCGCTGCTGCTAGCGGACTAGCGGGGGCTGTCGTCGGCGAAGGCGGCGTCGAGCCAGGCGTACACCTGCGAGTCACCTCGGGTGACGAGCAGGACCACCTGCTTCTCGGCGTCGCTCACCGGCTTGCCGTTGATCCAGCTGCGGACGATGTCGGAGGCGGCGCGGCGGACGACCTCCACACCCTTCGCCATCGCCCACTCCGGCGCCGGGTGCCCCTTGCTGGTCGCCACCCCCGGGATCTCCAGGGTCCAGGTGCCGTCGTCGGCCTGGAGGAGCTGGGGCATCGGCGGCGCAGTCTTCTTGCTCACCTCCACATGTTCGCACGTCGAGACCGTCGATAAGGGACCGCTCAGGCTCGGCCACTAGACTGCGCCCCGTGACGAATGCAGCTTGGGGCTTCGGCCTCGTGACGTACGCCGCCGACAACTCTGTGCTCGACGTGTGGTTCCCCGCGCCGCAGCTGGGCGAGAAGCCCGCCGACGCGGCCGCGCCGGCCGAGCTGACCGCGCTCGAGGGCGCCGACGAGGTGCGTCAGGTCACCCAGCGGGTCGCCCTCGTCGAGGTCAAGGACCTCGACACGGCGCCCGAGACCACCGAGGACGTCTGGCTGCGGCTTCACCTCCTCTCCCACCGTCTCGTGCAGCCGCACGGGCAGAACCTCGACGGCATCTTCGGCCTGCTCACCAACGTGGTGTGGACCAGCGCCGGCCCCTGCGCCGTCGAGGGCTTCGAGCTCACCCGCGCCCGGCTGCGCGCCGCGGGCCAGCACGTGACCGTCTACGGCGTGGACAAGTTCCCGCGAATGGTCGACTACGTCGTCCCGAGCGGCATCCGGATCGGTGACGCCGACCGCGTCCGCCTCGGCGCCCACCTGGCCTCCGGCACCACCGTGATGCACGAGGGCTTCGTCAACTTCAACGCCGGCACCCTCGGCGCCTCGATGGTCGAGGGCCGGATCTCCGGCGGTGTCGTCGTCGGCGACGGCTCGGACGTCGGCGGCGGCGCATCGATCATGGGCACCCTCTCCGGTGGCGGCAAGGCCGTCATCTCCATCGGTCAGCGCTGCCTGCTCGGTGCCAACTCCGGTATCGGCATCTCGCTGGGCGACGACGCCGTCGTCGAGGCTGGGTGCTACGTGACGTACGGAACCAAGGTCACGCTCCCCGACGGCACCGTGACGAAGGCCGGCGAGCTCTCCGGCGCCTCCAACATCCTCTTCCGCCGCAACTCCGTCAGCGGCGCCATCGAGGCAGTTCCGTGGAAGGGCGAGGGCATCGAGCTCAACGCCGCCCTCCACGCCAACTGACACTCACCGAAGAGCAGAGTGCCGATTTGAAGAAGCTCCTCACCGCCGTGGTGGTGCTCAGCGTGATCGCCGGCGGCATCTACTGGGTCGTCCAGGCCGCGACGGACAAGCTGGACTCGATCCTGCCCGACCTGCAGCAGTGCACGGCGGTCGCGGGCGAGTACGAGGCGCGCTTCGACCCCGAGCAGATGGGCAACGCCGCCGTGATCACGGCGCTCGGGCTCAAGCGCGGCCTGCCCGCGCGGGCGGCCACGATCGCGATCGCGACCGCGATCCAGGAGTCGAAGCTCTACAACATCAGCCACGGTGACCGGGACTCGCTCGGCCTCTTCCAGCAGCGCCCGTCGATGGGCTGGGGCACCGAGGAGCAGGTTCAGGACCCCGTCTACGCCACCAACAAGTTCTACGACGCGCTGGTGAAGATCGAGGGCTACGAGGACATGGTGGTCACGGAGGCGGCGCAGGAGGTGCAGCGCTCGGCCTACCCCGAGGCGTACGCCGACCACGAGGGCGAGGGCCGCGCGATCGCCTCCGCCATCAGCGGCTACTCGCCCGCCGCGCTGACCTGCCGGATCGACGAGCCCGAGGCCGGCTCCGGTAAGCCCCAAGCGACCAAGACCGAGGTCAACCAGCTGCTCGGCCAGATGGTCGGCCGCGCCCGGGTCGAGGGCAGCACGGTGGTCATCCCCGTCGACGCCGGCGAGACCGGCCAGCGCAACGGCTGGGCCGTCGCCCACTACGTACTCGCCCGGGCCAGCGAGTTCGGCGCCACCTCCATCGCCTACGACGGCCGTACCTGGTCCGCCGGCAAGGACGAGGAGTGGGCCGACACTCCCAAGGTCACCAACGACCAGATCGTCGTCACCCTCGCCTGACCCCACCCGCCGAGGCGTCACCCCGGTCGGCCGAGGCGTCACCCCGGTCGGCCGAGATGGCATCGGGGTGCCCACTCGGCCGACGCGAGCGACCTCTCGGCCGACGTACGTGACGCCTCGGCGTCAGTCGGCTACGTCGACGTGAACGTGGTCGCGGTGCTCGAGGATGGCTTGGTCGCCGCCACGGGGCGGGACCTCGTAGTCGCGCCAGCCGGCGCCGGAGCGGAACTTGGTCCAGATGCGGTCGTCGTAGATGACGGTCTCGATGTCGAGGCGGTCGGCGTTGGCGACGAGGTACTGCGCCAGGGACCAGCCCCTGATGTTGTTGGGGGCGTTGATGGGGCGGAAGAAGTAGTCGACCGCGCGGCCCTCGTAGTGGGCCGAGCCGACCATGTGTCCGGTCGTCACGCCGCCGGGCTGGAAGCCGCCTTCGGGGAGGCCCCCGTAGACATTGCGTACGTCCTCGCGCAGCGCCTCCGCGCGCGAGGTGAGTCCGGCGCCGCTGAGCCTGTCCGGGACCTCCTCGGCACCGCCCTTGACGACGCAGGAGAATGCCTCGGGCGTGTTGCCGGTCAGTGCCGAGGCCAGGGCCCGTGCCTCGGGCTCGGCGTCGCGGTAGCCGTCACGCGAGCCGTCGCTGATCTGCTGGGCGACGCCCGGGACGGACTGCTGGCGATAGTCGGCGACCCCGGAGAGCCGGTCGTAGAGGCCGGCCGCCTTCGCCGGATCCCGCTCGAGCGAGTGGTCGGCGAGCTCGACCGCCAGTACGACGGAGGCCGCGCGGGCGGGGAGGCCGCGGCGTACGGCCTGGGCGGCGATCGCCGAGGCACGTTCGGCCTGCTCGGAGGAGAGGTCGTAGGTCTCGCCCTCGGAGGTGACGGTGCAGGCCTCGCGGGCGAGGACCGGGATGCCGCCGACCCCGACACCAAGGAGCCGCATGCCCGCGAAGACCAGGGCGACGGCGATCACGACGCCGAGGACGATGAGGTGCTTGCGTACCGGCCGCAGCTGTTTGCGGGCTTCCCGCGCCGACTTCCGCAGCGCCTCGCGCGCCGGCTCGGGGAGTCTCGGCCCGTGAGGGCCCGGCGCGGGAGGGCGCGGACCCGGGGGCGGGATGGTCGGCGGGCCCGTCGGGGTCCCCGGCTGTGCGCTCACTCCACCAATCTTCACGTATGGGGCAAACCCCGCCCGGCTACGCCGAGAGGCGGGCGACGGCGGCGTCGACGCGCTCGTCGGTGGCGGTGAAGGCGATGCGTACGTGCTGGCTGCCGGCGCGGCCGTAGAAGACGCCGGGCGCGGCGAGGATGCCGCGCTCGGCGAGCCATTCGACGGTGGCCCAGCAGTCCTCGTCGCGGGTCGACCACAGGTAGAGGGACGCCTCGGAGTGGTCGATGCGGAAGCCGGCCGACTCCAGCGCCGCCTTGAGCTTGGTGCGCCGGGCGGCGTACCGGGCGTGCTGCTCCTTGGCGTGCTGGTCGTCGCCGAGCGCGGTCACCATGGCGGCCTGCTGCGGGCCCGGCATCATCAGGCCGAGGTTCTTGCGGACCGCAAGGAGCTCGCCGAGGACCGAGGCGTCACCGGCGACGAAGGCCTCACGGTAGCCCGCGAGGTTGGAGCGCTTGGAGAGCGAGTGGACGGCGAGGATGCCCTCGTAGGAGCCACCACAGACGTCGGGGTGCAGCACCGAGATCGGTTCGACGTCCCAGGCGCACTCGATGTAGCACTCGTCGGAGATCAGCAGCGTGCCGCGCTCGCGCGCCCACTCGACCGTCTTGCGCAGGTGCTCGACCGGGAGCACCCGGCCGCTCGGGTTGGAGGGCGAGTTGATCCACAGGATCTTCGGCGCCTTCGGGCCCAGCGCGACCAGCGAGTCGGTGGCCACGGTGTCGGCGCCGACGAGAGCCGCGGAGACCTCGTAGGTCGGGTAGGCGAGCTCCGGGTAGGCGATCAGGTCACCCTGCCCGACGCCGAGGTGCAGCGGCAGTGAGCCGATCAGTTCCTTGGAGCCGATCACCGGCAGCACGTTGTCCAGCCCGAGGCCGTCGACGCCGTGGTTGCGGGCGAGCCAGTCGATCGCGGCCTGACGCACCGCGGGCGTGCCGATCGTGGTCGGGTAGCCCGGCGAGTCCGCCGCCGCGGCCAGGGCCTTCTGCACCACGACGGGAGTCGGGTCGACCGGAGTCCCGATCGAGAGGTCTACCAGCCCGTCAGCGTGCGCGGACGCCTTCTCCTTGAACGGAGCGAGCTTGTCCCAGGGGAAGTCAGGCAGCCGCTGCGAGACCGGGATCGAGGCCGGCATCAGTCCTGGTTCTGCGGGGGCAGCGCGGCGACGAACGGGTGGTCCTTGTCGATCTCACCCATGCGGGCGGCACCACCGGGCGAACCGAGGTCGTCGAAGAACTTGACGTTGGCGTCGTAGTACTCCTTCCACTCCTCCGGGGTGTCGTCCTCGTAGAAGATCGCCTCGGGCGGGCACACCGGCTCGCAGGCGCCGCAGTCGACACACTCGTCGGGGTGGATGTAGAGCATCCGCTTGCCTTCGTAGATGCAGTCCACCGGACATTCGTCGACGCAAGCCTTGTCCTTCACGTCAACACAGGGCTGGGCGATGACGTACGTCATTCGGGGCTCCTCCAAGCGGGGTATCACGAAAGTCAGAGGGGCGCGACTGGCCCTTCAGGGAACAGCCTAGTATCCCCACGTGCCTGCTCATCTCCTGGGACCACATGTCGTCGGCAAGCGGATCGTCATCCGCCGCCTCGTGCCCGGCGAGACCGGCCCCACCGGCGGCCCCGCCTTCACCGACATCCTCGGGATCTGTACGTCCTGGGCCGACGGGATCGCGGTCATCGAGCGCGAGTCCGGGGAGCAGGTGAGCGTGCCCGTCGCCGAGATCGTCTCCGGCAAACCGGTGCCACCGCGGCCGAACGTACGCCTGCGGATCGGGGTGCGCGAGGCCGAGCTGCTCAGCGCCGCGATCTTCCCGGGCACCACCTCGGAGCCGTTGGGCGAGTGGGTGCTCTTCGACCACGAGGTCTCGGTCCGCCGGCGGCCCAACTCGGCGCTGGCGATCGGCGACCCCGGTGTCGACCTGGATGCGGCGATCGATCGAGTCGAGAGCTTCTACCGGGCCCGCCACAAGCGACCCAGGGTGAAGATCGAGGTCGGCTCCGCGGCCGAGGAGGCCGTGCTCGCGCGCGGCTGGGTCGAGGACGTGACCGTCGAGTTCCAGCTCGCTGGGCTCGCCGCAACCCGGCGACTGCTGCCGCCACCCGTCGAGGACGCCCACGTCGAGACCGTGGGCGAGAGCGGCGCGCAGGTGCTGATCACCCTCGGCGACACCGCCCGGATCATGGGCACGATGGAACGCGACTGGCTGGCCATCCACGACCTCGAGGTCGCCGAGGCACACCGCCGCCAGGGCCTCGCCGGCAAAGCCCTCGCCACCCTGCTCGAATGGGGCGCCGAACGCGGTGCCCGCGCCGCCTGGCTGCACGTCGAGACCACCAACGCCCCCGGCCTCGCCCTCTACGAGGGCCTCGGCTTCACCGAGCACCACCGCTGCCGCTACTACGCCTCGCCCACGCCCTGACAGGCCTGTCGAACCAACTCAGTCGCTCCACAGCTCCAGCCGTTCTAGAGTGGCGGCGTGGAGAGCGCAAAGGCTGAGACCACGAGCGAGAAACGGTCAAACCAGCGGACTGTGGGCGGACTGCGCGTAAGCGTCCCTGATGACGCATTCGACCCGCTTCCCGAGAGTGAGATCGTCCTCTGGGAAGGCTCACTCGACGAGGACGAGACGCTCTGACAAGAGCGGTGCGACGATCGGGCGCTCACACAGCCGGCATCTGCGTGGCGGCAGTGACCACTAGCCGGACAACAGGTCCCACAAGTTCCCGAACGGGTCCCTGAAGACCTGGAGGGTGCCGTAGGGCTCCTCGCGCACCGGCCCGACGAGCTCGATCCCGGCAGCGACCAGCTTCTCGTACGCCACCCCGAAGTCGTCCACGCGGAGGAAGAACGTGACCCGGCCACCGGTCTGGTCACCGACCCTCGCAACCTGCGCCGGACCGTCGGCCCGGGCGAGCAGGAAGCCGGTGCCGCCGCCGGGTGGGCGGACGACCACCCATCGCTTCGGGCAGCCGTCATTCGTCGTCGCGGGGGCGTCCTCGGTCACTTCGAAGCCGAGGACGTCGCGGAAGAAGTCCACCGCCTCGTCGTAGTCGGGCACGACGATCGTGACCAGGTCCAGGTGCATGGGTGAACGGTACGGCGCGGTCAGCAGGTCTTCAGGCCCGGGGATGCGGGGCCTTCGTGGGTGAGGGCGTCGAGGGTGAGGGCGATGGCGGAGGTGCTCATCGGGATGAGCAGGTGGTCGGAGAGGTCGAGGGCACAGGCGTCCTGGATGCGTACGTTGGTGGTGTTCGGGCCCTCGGCGAGAAAGCCGGAGGTGTGAGGCACGACCACCTCGTCGGTGGCGGTGACGATCTGGGTGTAGGAGATGTCGCCCGGGGTCTCGTCGCCGGCGTTCAGGTCGACGAGGAACGGCGAGCCTGCCGCCTGTTGGGCACACGACTGGCACAGACCGGTGGCTCCGATCGCGGTCCCGTCCATGACGATGGTCGTGCCGTGGTTGGAGGGGGCGAGGCCGACGAGGTCCTCGACGTAGGCGGCGCCACCGAGGTTCTTGATGTAGTAGCGCGGCATCATCCCGCCCTGGGAGTGACCTACGAGGGACACCTTGTCGGCGTCGGTGACCTCGCGTACGCGCTCGATGAACTCACCCAGGTGAGCGGCCGAGTCCCGGATGTCGCCGGTCGCGCGGTTGCCGTAGTCGAACGAGTAGACGCAGAACCCGGCCCGCTTCACGGCCAGCGAGATCGGGTCCAGCAGCGAGCGGCGGTCACCGAAGGTGCCGTGCACCAGGATCACCGGCGTCGGGCGCGCTGCCGACGGCGCGCACGCCCAGTCGTTGGACCCGGCAGGGTCTCCGTAGGGCGACCCCGGCAGCGGGATCGCGGTCGGGCTCGGCCCCGCAGCAGCGGCAGGCGGGGCCGGGACGAGAACGAGCGCGACAGCAGCGAGAAGACTCAGCAGGAACGGGCGCATGACCGCTTCAACGAACGGCTGTGATCCGCGTCACGGCCAGGAAACGCGTTGGCGGACGGCCTGTGGCGAGATCTACGATCGTCAGCGGCACCGCCGAGGAGTGACGACCCTCTGCCCCGCGGCACGGCGGCACCCGCGCGTACGGCGTATCGACGAGAGGCTGATGAGACATCAGCGAAGGTGTGGTGGCACCGCGACCTAGCCCCCGCCCACACCTCCAGGGCCTCGCCACCTGGAGGAATGATGAAACCGATAGACCGTACGCTCGCCGCCCGTCTCACCGCGGCCACACCAGGCACCACCGTTCGGCTCTGCGGACACGTGCACCGACGACGCGAGCTCGCCGCCGTGACGTTCCTCGTGCTGCGTGACCACAGCGGCCTTGCCCAAGTGGTGATCAAGCCGGCCGACGGGCAGCAGACGCCACCCGAGGAGACGCCGGTCGAGGTGATCGGCATCGCCACCGCCAACCCGCAGGCGCCGGGAGGCGTCGAGGTCACCTCGCCGGTGGTCACCTCGCTCTCCGACCCTGCGATCACCCCGCCGGTCGAGCTCTGGCGACCCGAGCTCGCGGCCGGTCTGCCGACCCTGCTCGACCACGCGCCGGTGACCTGGCGTCATCCCGCGGTCCGGGCCCGATGGGAGCTCGCCGCGGCGTCCCTTCGCGGCTTCCGGCAGACCCTCGACGCCGCCGGCTTCACCGAGGTCCACTCCCCCAAGATCGTGGAGTCGGTGACCGAGTCGGGAGCGAACGTCTTCGAGATCGACTACTTCGGGCGGTCCGCCTACCTCGCCCAGTCGCCCCAGTTCTACAAGCAGCAGCTGGTGGGCGTCTTCGAACGGGTCTACGAGGTCGGGCCGGTCTTCCGGGCCGAGCCGCACGACACGGTGCGACACCTGGCCGAGTACGTCAGCCTCGACGTCGAGCTCGGATTCATCCGCGACCACCGCGACGTGCTCGCCGTCCTCCGCACGGTGGTGGCGGGCATGGTCGAGGGGATCACGGCGTACGCCTCAGACGCGGTCGAACGGCTGGGCGCAGCGCTTCCCGTGGTGCCGGACGAGATCCCGGTCATCCATTTCACCGACGCGCTGAAGCTGGTCGGGGCGGCCGAGGACGAGCCCGACCTGGCTCCCGAGCACGAGCGCGCGCTCGGGGCGTGGGCTCGGGAGACGTACGCCTCGGACTTCGTGGCCGTGGAGGGCTACCCGATCGGGAAGCGGCCGTTCTACACCCACCCGCAGCCCGGTGACGAGCGCTGGACCAACAGCTTCGACCTGCTCTTCCGGGGCCTGGAGCTGGTCACCGGCGGGCAGCGCCTGCACCGGCTCGCCGACTACGAGCAGGCGATCCGGGCGCGCGGCGAGGACCCGGCGGCGTACGCGTCGTACCTGCAGGCCTTCGCCCACGGGATGCCGCCCCACGGCGGCTTTGCGCTGGGCCTCGAACGATGGGTCGCTCGGCTCGTCCGGGCCGCCAACATCCGCGAGGTCACTCTGTTCCCCCGTGACCTGCACCGCCTGACGCCCTGACAGCACGCGCCGAGTCGGCGCAACACGGTCCTCGCTTCGCTCCGGTCCGTTTGCGCCGACTCAGCTCTCGCTGAACGCTAGTTGGGGTCGGCGGGCGGCGGCGGCTTCTCCGACTCGTCCGTGCACTCGACCTCGTCCTGCGGGATGTAGGTGGTCTTGAAGGTCTCGGTGTCGACCTTCGTGCCCGATCCGGCGTTGTAGAAGTCGCGCCAGACGTTGATCGAGAAGCCCGGGGCGCCGACGGTGTTCTCGCAGTTGCCGTCGGTGATCTTCTGCTTGCCCGGCGACTTGAAGTCGTAGCGCTCGCCGGTGCGGGCCTTGATGTCGTAGATCTTGGTGGACCACATCTCGACGGTCACCGAGCCCTGGCCGCTGGCGCTGGCGGGGTTGACCCAGGAGCGGATCAGCACGCCGTACTTGGTGTTGTTCTTGAACTTCAGGTCCAGCGAGGGCCAGGCGACGGTCGCCTCACGGCCGATCGGGTAGCGGTCGATGTAGAGCGAGTGCGCCTTGTGCTCGACGTCCTGGAGACCGGCGAAGAACATCGCGTTGAACGTGGTCGTCGCCATCTGCGAGACACCGCCGCCGTAGTCCTCGCGGAAGATCCCGTTCTGGATCATCCAGCCCTTGGTGAAGCCGTTGGCGGCCGTACGCTCCCCCACGATGCCGTTGAGGGAGAAGGTGTCGCCCGGAGCGAGCACGGTGCCGTTGACCAGCTCGGCGGCGCGGCCGATGTTGACGTTGCGGTATTCGGCGTAGGGGAAGTTGGTGGTGAAGGTCGAGACCTTCTCCTTCACGCCCCAGGCCTTGGCCTCTTCGGTGGTGACCTTCGGCTTGGCGACCTTCGACTTCACCTCGACGGTGCGCTCGCCCTGGGGCGCGGTGACGACGTCGAGGAAGACCGCCTCCAGGTCCTTCTGGTTGAAGGTGACACCCGGCTTGGCGGGGATGACCTTCGGAGCGCCGTTGACCATCTTGATGGTCGCGTCCACCGGCTTCGCGGCGTCGTCGGCGAGGGCCTTCTTGAGCACCTTCTTGAGCTTGCTGGGCGCCACCGAGGCCTGCAGCTCGCCGTCCTTGGGGTCGAACCGGATCGCGTCGCCGAACTCCTTCGGGGACAGCTCCACCGGGGTCTTCTCGAACTTCAGCGTGATCGGGCCGGAGACCGCCGGCGTGGCGACCTTGTCGACCGCCTCCTGGACATCGGCCTCGTCGACGTCGGGGGTGAGCTCCGCGAGAGGTACGTCGGCCTTGCGCTCGCCCTCGACGAGGAGCTGGCCGGCGAGCGCGGTCTGGAGCGCCTCGTCGCTGACGCCCTCGCCGGCGACCGGCTGGGTGGTCTTGATCTTGCCCTTCTTGATGACGACGTCGCCGTCCTTGAAGGGGGTGCCGGCGCGCTTGTTCACCTTGGCCGCGACCTTGGCGATCAGCTTGTCGTCGGCCTTGATGACGGGCTCGATCTCGCCACCGCCGGTGAAGTGCTTCCACAGCTTGACCGGGCTCCAGCTGCGTACGGCGTCGGCCTTCTCGATCGTCGCCTCGGCGTCGAAGCTCAGGCCCGCGTCGGCCGGGTTGACCTCGGTCGTGCTGTCGCCGGCAGTCACGTTGATCGGCTGGCTGTGGGCCGGGGCGAACTTCTGGTCCAGCAGCGGCGTCGCCTCGTCGGCCGTCATGCCGCCGATGTCCACGCCCGCGACCGTGGTGCCCTCGGGGATCTTCTCCCCGGCCACGGCGTACGCAGCAGCCCACCCGGCGAAGGCCAGGATGGCGACACCGCCAGCGACCGCGACGGCGACCTTGGTGCCGGTGCCGAGCGGCTTGCTCTCGGCCGCGACCGGCTGGGCGTAGTCGGGCTGCTCGAAGGCCGTCTCGAAAGGAGCAGGCTCGGCGGGCGCCGGCTCGTTCACGACGAACGGCCCGACGCCCATGACGGTCGCCTCGAGAGGCTCGTCATCGAAGTCGGGGACGTCCTGGACCTGGCGGTCGAAGGCGATCTCGGTCGCCGCGTCGTCAGCCAGGTCGGGGGCGGCGTCGACCGCGTCCGGCTCCGGGGCGAACTTCCGGTTCTTCGAGACGAAGAGGAAGTTCTCGTCCTCCGGCAGCGGCGCGCGCTTCGGCAGCTCCGAGCGCAGCATCGTGCTGCGCAGCAGGGTCTCCTCGGCGGGATCCTCATCGGCATCGGTCGGGACCGGCGCAGCACCCGTCGACTCGGCAACACGAGCATCGATCTCGATCTGAGGGATCATGATCGTCTCGATGGCAGCATCGTCCGCGCCAGCTTGGCTGGCGTTGGACCCGGCCGCGTCAGTTTGCTTCGCGGGCTCGGGGGCCTTGGAGGCCTCGGGCTCATGGGACATGCGGGAGAGCCTAGGACCTATACCCCCCTAGGCCGAACCCGTAGCCCATCTTGGGACGTTCGTCACTTCGCGGCGAGGTCCTGATCGGCCCGGGAAGCGGCCCTCGACACGGTCGCGGTGGCCACCACGACCATCAGCACGGCCCAGAAGATCATCAGGTATCCCGCCACGTCGCCCACGACGGCATACCCGCCCGTCGGCCTCGGCGTCGCGGCCAGCGCGACCACGATCGCCCAGGCCACGGCGTACGCGACCCTCGAGGCCCCACGCGGCAGCATGAGCAGCGTCGCCGAGGACGCGGCCAACGCGAGCAGCAGACCCCACCACCAGGGGTGGACCGCGACCGCCGCGACCCCGACGACGAGACCGAGGAGAAGACCGGCCCCACCACGAGCCAGGCCGCCGAGCGGCCTCACAACCCGGCGAAGAGGTCGGTCAGGGTGGTCCCTTCGACGTCTCCCTTGGCGATCCGGAAGTGCTCGTGGGACCACGCGGTCGTACCGAGGCTGTTGGTCATCGCGAAGATCCCCTCCTCCATGTCCATCTGGGTGGGGTAGGCGCGCATCGCGGCGACCTTCTGGTCGGCGAAGGCGGTGCCGTCGATCGCGGCGGCGATGTCGACGTCGGGGGTGGCCATCGGCAGCGGACCCTCGGGGTCCATCCCGCCGAGCGCGTCCTCGTTGCCGGCCGCGCGGGCCGCTCGCAGCCCCTCGCGGATCCAGCTCTCCGCGATCGCGGTCCAGAAGATCCGGTCGATCTCGTGGGCCTCGCCGAGCTCCTTCTTGTAGGTCGGCACGGCGGCGAGATGGGCAGCGTACGTCGCGACCCGGTGGGCCTGGATGTGGTCGGGGTGGCCGTAGTTGCCGAACTCGTCGTAGGTGACCAGCACCTGCGGGCGCACCTCGCGAATGATCGTGACGAGGTGGTCGGCGGCCTCGTTGAGGTCGGCGTACCAGAAGGCGTTCTCGCGGGCGTCGGGGTCGGGGAGCGCGTGGGTGCGGTCCTCGCTCCAGGTCATCCCGGAGTCGCGATAGTTGCCGAATCCGCCCAGCCAGCGGTGGTCGACCTGGCTGCCGTCGGGCGCCTTCAGGGCCGCCATCGCGTCCTCGATCTCGCCGCGGCGGTGATCGCCCAGGGCGTCGTCCTGGTCCGCGGCGAGGTGGGCCAGCTCGGGCACCAGGATCTCGCCCATCTCCCCTGCCGTGCAGGTCACCAGGGTCACGCGGGCGCCCTCGGCGAGATACTTCGCCATCGTCGCCCCCGTCGTGATCGTCTCGTCGTCGGGGTGGGCGTGCACGAGCAGCAGGCTCTTCTGTGAAGTCACGAACTCGATCCTAGGTCGGGGCGCTTTATCCGCTTGGGGTTGTCGGGGAGCTCGACGGGTTCGGGGGCGATCGAGTCGTCCGGTGCATCCTCGGGGATGTCGAGCCAGCCGTCGTACTGGTCCACCAGCAGCTCCAGAACCATCTCCGGGGCGTCCGTCTCCACCGACCAGGGATGGTCCTCGTCGTCGTCCTCGCCCTGGTAGCGCTCCCGGGTGACCCGGGCCGTCCAGCCCTCGCGCTCCAGCGTCGAGGCGGCCGAACGGGCATCCTCCTCCTCGAAGAAGATGCCGCGCAGGGTGGTCCCTTCGGGCACGCCGAGTACGTGGCGGAGCGCATCGAGGAACGGACGGTCGGGCTCGAGCCAGTCGACCGAGTCGAGGTCCTCGGCCGCCAGCCAGAGGACCTGGTCGTGCTCGCGCGGCCTCGGCTCCCCCGCGACCACCCGCGCGGTGGCCGCGATCAGGCGGGCCTCCTCACCGATGGGCGCCTCGCCCTGCATCCAGTCGAGCACCTCGATCAGGCAGCCGAGCTCCTCGCCGATCTCCCGGACGAGGGCCGCCTCCGGCATCTCCCCGTCCTCGACCTTGCCGCCGGGGAGCTCCCAGCGTCCGGCGGCCTCGGGCGGGAACGTGCGCCTCGCGGCCAGCACCTGCTTGCCATCGGCGCTGAGGATCGCCGCGGCCACTACGGTCTTGGGGCTGTTCACGTGTGAGATTGTTCCCTAGACACCCGGAAAGTGGTGTCTCTTGGGTACGCTCCAACGCCGTGCCTCGCCGTCTTCTGCTCATCGCCTGCCTGCCCCCGTCCGGGGCCCGATCATGAGCGATCAGCAGTGGCCCCCGCGGCGCCCCGGCGAGCCTCGCCCGCCCTACCGGGGGCAGCAGCCCTTCCCCGGCCCGCGGCAGCCCCAGCGACCACAGGCGCCGCCGGGACGGCCGCAGCAGCCGCACCCTGGTCAGCAGCGGCCTCATCCGGGGCAGCACCAGCCCTACCCGGGCGGGCAGCGCTACCCCGAGCAGCGGCCGTACCCGGGTCAGCAGCAGCCCTATCCGCCGGCACAGCAGCAGCCCTATCCGTCTGAGCAGCCGCCCTACGGCCAGCAGCCCTACCCGGATCAGCAGCCCTACCCGAACCAGCCGTATCCGGAGCAGCCCTACCAGGACCAGCCGTATCCGGAGCAGCCTTACCAAGACCAGCCCTACCAAGACCAGCCCTACCTCGAGCAGCCCTACGGACAGCAGCCTCCCCCGGCGTACCCGCAGGGTTTCGGGCCCGGCCGGTTCGGGCCGGAGCCGCCGAAGAAGCGGCGGTGGCCGAAGGTGGTCGTGAGTCTGCTGCTGCTCGCGCTGGTCGGGGTGGGCGGCTACGGGGCGTACGACTTCTACGACCAGACGCAGAAGTGGGAACAGACCACCACCGATGACCTGAATGGCGTCGGCAGCGACCTGTCGGTGGCCGTGGCGTCGCTGCGCAGCGTCGGCTGGGAGGTCACCGCCGCGGACATCGGCACGTGGCTGGAGCAGCCGGGCGCCTACGGCGAGGGCCTGAGGCTGCGTACGCTGCAGGCGGACGAGGCAGGCAACAGCTTCTCGGTGGCGGGCTACCGGACCTGGCAGGACACCTACGCCAAGCGCGACCACACCACGGTCGTGTGTGCCGACATCACCCTCGCGTCCGGGACCCAGAAGCCGCTGAGCGAGACGATCACGACCTGCCCCGAGGACGTCCCGAAGACGGCCCCGGACGCCGGCCAGACCGACGCCGACGCGAACACCGGCGGGGTCACCGGTCATCTCGCCGAGCTGGCCGTGGAGGCCTCCGAGCAGCGCGCCGCCGGCGCTGCCGAGGGCAAGCTCCTCGAGGTCGCAGCACCGACGAGGCCGGTCGGCAACGTACGCGCCGACTCGACCGCGCTGGTATGCGCGCCGGGGACGAAGGACCTCGGCGAGGGCGAGGGGTATGACGAGGGCAGGCTGATCCCGGTGCGGCTCTGCGCGGTCGAGGGGCTGCCCAACACGGGCACCGAGAGCACCAAGGGCGACCCCTACTACATCGACGGCTCCGACGGCCTGACCGTCGTCAACGCACGTATCTCCGGGGCCGCGGCAGCGCTGGTCAAGAGGGCTTCGAAGCAGGGCGTCGACCTGGTCGCGGGCAGCTCGTTCCGGACGATGAAGAAGCAGAAGGCGCTGTGCCAGGAGGACGCCACCGGCGGCTGCCCGTCCGGCGACTACACGCTGACCGCGCAGCCCGGCCATTCCTCGCACCAGCTCGGCATCGCCATCGACTTCGAGCAGCCCAGCGCGACCGGCGGCAAGACCTGCGCGACGCGGGCCTCGGAGCCGGCCAGCGCGGTGTGGCGGTTCCTGAACAAGAACGCTCTGGACTTCGGGCTGAAGCAGTACTCCGCCGAGGCCTGGCACTGGGACGCGTACGGCGGGAAGGACCGCTGCGCCCCGATGTGACCCTTCGTGGCGCCGAGTCGGCGGATCTGACCCGTCAGGCGCGCGGCAGCCGAGCCAGCTGACGCGCCTGCGCGACCAGCTTGCCCTCGGAGTCCCAGACCTCGCAGTCCTCCTCGAACATCCCGCCGGAGAGGTTGCGTGAGAAGTGGGTGACCTTGAGCCAGCCCGGTGCCGGCTTGTGACGGATGTGGCAGGTGAGTTCGAGGGTCGGCGCCCAGCCCGGCAGCTCGAGCCCGAAGGTGACCGGCGGGAGCGCGTCGAGCACCTGCAGCAGCGAGAGCGGGTCGGGCTCGCGGTCGTGGTGCCGGAACCAGCCGGTGAAGACCGCCTCGCCGGTCGGCGCCGCACCGCCCCAGACGAACTGCTCCTTCGGCACGCAGAGCTCGTAGCGGTCCAGCATCGGCACGAACTTCTTCATCTCCTCCGGCGCCGTGGTCGAGGAGAGGCACTCATCGAGCGGCGGCAGCTCCGGCTCGGTCGCGGTGACCCGCTCGAAGCCGCTGCTCTTGGCGTGGAGGCCGTCGAGGTCCGCGTACGTCGCCGTAGTGGTGATCCGCAACTCCTCGCCCTGCCACAGCTCGGCGGTCGCGATGGCCAGCGAGCCCTTGTCGCGCTTGGTCTCGATGCGGATCTCCGCCGGCCCCGGGGTGCTCGCGCCGGCGTAGAACGCGCTCAGCACGATCGGGTCCGGGTGGTTCGGCAGGTGAGCCCGCAGCGCGTTGGCGATCACCGCGAGCAGGTAGCCGCCGTTGACCCCGCCGCCGACCACCCAGCCCGGCGCGAGGTCGGCCGCGTACGTCTTCTGATCGACCCGACGGACCGCGATGTCGCGGTCGAACTCGGCCGGTTCCCTATTACCCATGGGTAGTAATCTAGATCGGGACCCGATGTGGTGGACGATGGGGGCATGACCGAGACGCCATCGAAGGAGGACCCGCGGCACCCGCACTGGGTCTACCACCACGGCTCCGAGCCGGACCCGCGGTTCACGCTGGCCAACGAGCGCACCTTCCTGGCCTGGGCACGCACCGTTCTCGGCCTGCTCGCCGGTGCGGTCGCGCTGCACTCGTTCCAGGTGCCCTCCGCGGAGGGCGTACGCATCGGCGTGGTCGCCCTGCTGGTGCTCACCGCGATCCTGTGCACGGTCCTCGCGATGGTCCGTTGGGCGCGGGTCGAGCGCGCGATGCGGGAACGGCGCCCTCTGCCGGCCTTCTCCACCGGGTTCATCCTCGCCGGGGCGCTGCTGCTCATCGCGGTGCTCCTCGGCGTCGCGCTCGTCTTCTGAGTCACCGGCCGATCCGCTCGTCACGAGCGTGAAACATCCGTTCCATACGGTTTCGACCATGACTGCCCCCACCGTGACGGCACTGCAGCCGGGAACCGGACCGATCACCTCCTCGACCTACCTCCCGGCCGAGGTCGACAACGTGCTGTGGGGACGGCTGCCGTGCGCGACGGACTCCCCCGTGCTGAGCGTCGCGCCGGGGACCTCGGTGACCGTGGACACGATCTCCCACGAGGGCATCCTCGAGGACCAGGGGCGCGATCCCGAGCGGTTCTTCTCGGCCCACGGCGTCTCGGAGGTCCTCTCCGACGCGGTCGCTCTCGCAGCCTCGGGCTACGAGCGGACCTTCGGCGTCGACGGGCCGCACGTGGTCTCGCGGCCGATCGAGGTCGAAGGTGCCGAGGTCGGCGACCTGCTCGCGATCACCGTGCTGGAGACGCTGCCGCGAGTGCCCTACGGCGTCGTCTCGAACCGGCACGGGCGCGGCGCGCTGCCGGACGAGTTCCCGCGCGGCGACTCGCCGGTGCACAGCGTCTTCACGCCCGTCGTCGACGGACGTGGGGTGATCGGGCCGGCGTCGTTCGCCCTCGACCCGTTCCTCGGGATCATGGGGGTCGCCGTGCCGGGGTCTGAGCGGCCGCACTCGGTCCCGCCCGGTTCGCACGGCGGCAACATCGACATCCGGCTGCTCACGGCCGGGGCGACCCTCTACCTGCCCGTCCAGGTCGCCGGGGCACTGGCCTACGTCGGCGACCCGCACTTCGCGCAGGGTGACGGCGAGGTCTCGCTGACGGCCTTGGAGGCGTCGCTCCGGGCGACGCTCCGTTTCGACCTGGTCGCGCGCGAGGAGGCCGCCACGCGGTTCGGCGAGCTCGCCGGTCCGCTGGCGGAGACCTCTGAGTTCCTGATTCCCACCGGGCTCGACGAGTCCCTCGACGTGGCCACGCAGAACTGCGTCCGTGCCGCGATCGCCCTGCTCAGCGCGCGCTTCGGGATGGAGCCGGAGGCTGCGTACGCCTATCTCTCGGCGGCCACCGACTTCCGGATCTCTCAGGTCGTCGACGTCGTCAAAGGCGTACACGCCACGATCCGCAAGGCAGACTTCGCCCTATGACCCCTCGACATGCCGGCGCCCAGCTCAAACCGGTCCCGCACGGGCTGCTGCAGGCCTTCCGGGCGTACGAGAGCGCGCTGATGTCCGACGACGTCGCCGCCCTGGACGCACTCTTCGCCGACTCACCGACCACCCTGCGAGGCGATGCCGCCGGTCTGCTCGTCGGGCACGAGCAGATCTCCGCCTTCCGTGGGTCGCGCGGTGGCGCGCCGAAGCGGCGCATCGTGCAGACCCACGTGCAGGTGATCGACGACGACCACGCGCTGATCGTGGCCGTCACGGAGCTCGACCGCGGCGGACGCGGGCTCCAGACGCAGCTGTGGGCGCGGGACCCGGTGCGGATCGAGTACGGCGGCTGGCAGGTCACCGCGGCCCATGTCTCGACGCCCGCGCCGGCCTTCGACACCCGGATCTGGCGGGTCGTCGGGGACCCGCTCGTCTCCTCGCACACCGCCGACGGCGCGCTCTCGGGAGAGACCGTCGCGGTCAAGGACCTCTTCGCGGTCGCCGGTTTCGCGGTCGGCGCGGGGAGCCCGGCCTGGCTGGAGCAGGCGCCGACGGCACCGTCGCATGCCGCCGCCGTCGCCGCGCTGCTCGATGCCGGGGCGTCGGTGCGCGGAATCGCGCGCACCGAGGAGTTCGCCTACTCGCTGTCGGGGCTCAACGCCCACTACGGGGCGCCGCCGAACCCGAAGGCTCCCGGACGGATCCCCGGCGGCTCGTCATCGGGGTCGGCGACCGCGGTCGCCCTCGGCCAGGCCTCGATCGGGCTCGGCACCGACACCGGCGGCTCGATCCGGGTCCCGTCCGCCTATCAGGGCCTCTACGGGATCCGTACGTCGCACGGGGCCGTCTCGCGCGAGGGCGTGCTTCCGCTCGCCAAGGCCTTCGACACCGTCGGGTGGATGACGCGTTCGGCGTTCCTGCTGCAGGCGGTGGGGGACGTACTGCTGCCGGAGGCTCCGGCGTCGTCCGTCTCGGTGGACGAGGTCCACCTGGTGCCGTCGCTGGTCGGGCTCGCCGCCGAGGAAGTCGCCACCGCGGTGAACCAAGCGCTGCCCGAGGCCAAGCCGCTGGACTGGGAGGCGGCCAGACTGGACGAGTGGCGCCAGGCCTTCGTCATCGGACAGGCCTACCAGGCGTGGCAGGCCCACGGGGCCTGGCTCGAGACCCGGCTCGACACGCTCGGCGAGGCGGTGCGCGGGCGGTTCGAGATGGCCCGGTCGGTGACCCGGGAGCAGGCCGCCGAGGCGCGCACCGTGCTCGCGCAGGCGCGTACGGAGATCCTCGACGTCGTCGGCGACCGCATTCTCGCCTATCCCAGCGCCTCGTCGGTGGCACCGACGGCGGCCGACGCTGCCGGGGCGCGCGACGACACCATGCGCCTCACCTGCGTCGCCGGGATCGCCGGCCTGCCCGCCGTCTCGATCCCGGTACGCACCTCCACCAACCTCCCGGCAGGGCTCTGTCTGGTCGCGGCACCCGGCCGCGACCGCGACCTTCTCGCCCTGGCCCAGAGCTTCGCGGGGTAGCCTGCCGGGGCGTTACACAAAGGCAACCTGCGTTGCGGACGCCGAAACGCTCGTTTCATAGGCTGCCCTGGTGACCATGACGCTCGCCGAGTTCCATGCGCTGCCCGCCGACGAGGCGGAGAGCGTCGTCGCCCCCTGCGTCGCGATCCCCTCGTGGGCGGCCGGACTGGTCGCGGGGCGGCCCTACACAGACATCCCGGACCTGCTCGCCGCCGCGAGGCAGCTGGCCGCGGCCTGGACCGACGAGGAGGTCGAGGGCGCCCTGGCCGACCACCCCAGGATCGGGGAACGGCACTCCGGAGACGGGGCGAGCGCGGCGCTCTCCGCCCGTGAGCAGGCCGGCGTCGACCCGGCCGACGCCGAGGTGCAGGCCCGGCTGAGGGCGGGCAATGCCGCCTATGAGGAGCGGTTCGGGCAGATCTATCTGGTGCGCGCGGCCGGACGCAGCGCCGAGGAGATGCTCGCGCTGCTCGAGGAGCGGCTGGAGAACGACCCGGCTACCGAAATCGCGGTGACCAAGGGCCAGCTCGCCGAGATCGCGCTGCTCCGGCTGCGAGGCTTGGTGGCATGACCACCGTCTCCACGCACGTCCTCGACGCCGCCCTCGGCCGGCCGGCCGCCGGGCTCGCCCTCTACCTCACCCTTCCCGACGACAGCGCGCGCACCGCGACCACCGACGCCGACGGGCGGGTGCGGTTCGATGGCGAGGTGCCGCCCGGGCCGCACATCCTGACCTTCGAGACCGGGCCGTGGTTCGCCGAGCAGGATCGCGAGACCTTCTTCCCCGAGGTGACCGTCGGGTTCACCGTCACCGCCGGCGAGCACCACCATGTCGCCCTCCTGCTCAGCCCGTTCTCCTACACGACCTATCGAGGAAGCTGATGTCGATCACTCTTGGCCCCAACCAGCACGGCAAGGCGGAGGTACGCCTGGTCAAGGTCGACCGGGAGGGCGCGCGGCACACGATCCACGACCTGAACGTGTCCACCCAGCTCAGGGGCGACTTCGCGACGGCGTTCACCGAGGGTGACAACGTGCACGTGCACGCCACCGACACCCAGAAGAACGTGGTCTACGCGAAGGCCAAGGAGCTCGGCATCACCTCGCCGGAGGCGTTCCTGCTCGACCTCACCGCCTACTGGGCCGATCAGCCGTGGGTCACCGGGTCGGTGATGAAGGCGGAGTCGTACGCCTGGGACCGCCTCCCGGCCAACGAGTTCTCGTTCGCCCGGCGCGGTCAGGAGACGCGTACGGCGGTGGTCAACAGCTACGGCGAACGAGAGTTCGTTCTCTCGGGCCTGACCGACCTGGTGGTGCTCAAGTCGACCGGTTCGGAGTTCCACGGCTTCCCGCGCGACCGCTACACCACCCTCGCCGAGACGACAGACCGGATCCTGGCGACCTCGGTCACGGCCTGGTGGCGCTGGGAGACGCATCCGGAGGACTGGAACGAGGCCTACGACCGGATCCGCGCGATCATGCTCGACACCTTCGCCGAGGTGCACTCGCTCGCGCTGCAGCAGACCATCTATGAGATGGGCAAGGCCGTGATGGAGGCCTTCGAGGGGATCGCGGAGTTCAAGATCTCCTGCCCCAACAAGCACCACTTCCTCGTCGACCTCTCCCCCTTCGACCTCGACAACCCGAACGAGGTCTTCTTCGCCGCCGACCGGCCCTACGGGCTCATCGAGGCGACCCTGCAGCGCGACGGATCGACCGAGCCGGACGCCTGGGCCTCGGTGCCGGGCTTCGCGTGATCGACATGACCGTGAGCACGACTCGGGCGGATCAGCGGATCGACCGGCGGATCGCCGCGAACTACCAGACGCTCTCGCCCCAGGAGCGCAAGGCGGCCGACACGCTGCTGGAGCATCTCGACGACCTGGCGACTTACCGCGCGGCCGAGCTGGCCTCGCTCGCGGAGGTGTCCAAAGCGACGATGAGCCGGCTCTTTCGCTCGCTGGGCTTCGACGGCTTCGACGAGGTACGCGACCACCTGCGGGGGCTGCGTACGGCCGGCGAGCCGCGACGGGTCGAGGGCGCTCCGGACCTGAGCGCCCACGCCGAGGGTGAGGCAGCCGCGATCACGCGGGTCGTGGAGCAGGCCGGCATCGCCGAGGCGATCGAGGCCATCGCCAAGGCGAGCGACGTGATGGTCGCGGGCTGGCGCAACTCCTACCCGGTCGCGCTCCATCTGCGCCAGCAGCTCACCCAGACCCGCGAGCGGGTCACGCTCGCGCCCGCTCCCGGCCAGGTCATCGGCGAGGAGCTGGCCGAGCTCGGCGAGGGATCGGTGGTGGTCGCGGTCGGGCTCCGGCGCCGGCCGCCGGGCTTCGGCGAGTTCGTCGACGCCGCCGCGGCCTCCGGAAGCACCGTGATCGTGATCGCCGACCCGACCGGAACGGTCCACCTCGGCCGTGCCGACATCGCGCTGGAGTGCCCGGTCCAGGGCGCTCTCGCCTTCGACTCCCTGGCCGCGCCGATGTCGCTGGCGAGCGTGCTCGCCGACGGCGTACTCCACGAGCGGGGACGGGCCGGACGCGACCGCGTCTCGACCATCAGCGCCACCTATGACCGGCTCCACGAGGTCGAGTGATGTCGAGGAGCAGAATGACAGTAGGAACATCGATCCTCGGGCCTGTGCGAGGGGACTAGGCATGACGGACACCATGTGGCTGGAGCAGGCCGTAGCGCTGGCCGTGCGCAACGTGAACAACGGCGGCGGCCCGTTCGGCGCCATCATCCTGCGCGACGGCATCCTGCTGGGCACGGGCCAGAACCGGGTCACCCGCGACCTGGACCCGAGCGCCCATGCCGAGATCGTCGCGATCCGTTCCGCCTGCAAGGAGGCCGACAGCTTCTCGCTGGCCGGCTGCACGCTCTACACCTCGTGCGAGCCCTGCCCGATGTGCCTGGCGACCGCGCTGTGGGCGCGCCTGGACCGGGTCGTCTACGCGGCCGACCGTGACGACGCGGCCAAGGGCGGGTTCGACGACCGCGCCTTCTACGACCTGTTCGGGACCGGCCGCGCCAACGAGCACCACGACTGGCCGACCCGCGTCGACGAGCTGCGGATCCCGCAGGCGTACGACCCGTTCGACGCGTGGCTCGCGAAGCAGGACCGCACCGACTACTGACCCGTCGAGACGTCACTCCGGTCGGCCGAGTGGGCATCGGATTGCCCACTCGCGCCACGGACCCCTACTTCAACAACGCCCCGACCTCGCAGATCCTGGCCAGCCGCGCCGAGGCCGTGCCGGCGGGCGTCCCGTTCAAGGGTGACA
>NZ_JBEORF010000043.1:0-48242 GCF_040302125.1 Nocardioides sp. NPDC127514
GCTACCGACTCCCAGCTCGCGATCCACGAGCACCTGCGTCGCACCCGGCCCGACCTCACCCTCTACTGGGACGAAACCACCGTTTCGTCCGCCACAACTGCATTCTCGGCGTCCACAGGTGCGGACTCGGGGGGGTCAGAGGCCGAGGACGTCCTCCAGGCCGATCGTGAGGCCGGGCCGCGAGCCGATACCGCGGATCGCGGCGAGTACGCCGTGGGCGAAGGACGCGTGCGAGAGCGAGTCGTGACGGATGGTCAGGAGCTCGCCGACACCGCCGAGGATGACCTCCTGGTGGGCGACCGATCCGGACATGCGCAGGGAGTGGACCGGGATGCCGTCCACAGAGGCCCCACGGGCCCCGTCGAGGGCCGAGCTGGTCGCGTCGGGCGCCGGGTCCACCCCGGCCTCGCGACGCGCCGCAGCGACGAGCTCGGCGGTCCTGCGTGCCGTCCCCGAAGGAGCGTCGGCCTTCCGCTCGTGGTGGGTCTCGACGATCTCCACCGACGGGAAGTGGGCCGCGGCGAGCTCGGCGAACCGCATCATCAGCACCGCGCCGACCGAGAAGTTGGGCACCACCATCGCGCCGACGCCCGGGGTCTTCGCCAGCCAGGTCTCGAGCTGCTCGACGCGGTCGGGCCCGAACCCCGACGTGCCGATCACCGTGTGCACGCCGTGGGACAGGCAGAACTCCGCGTTGCCCATCACCGCCTCGAGCGTGGTGACGTCGACGGCGACCTCGGCACCGGCGTCGGTGATCACCGAGAGCTCGTCGTCGCGACCGATCCTGGCGACGAGCTCCAGGTCGTCGGCGGACTCGACGGCCTCGCAGACCGCCGAACCGAGCTTGCCACGTGCACCGAGAACAGCCACCTTAGTCATGAGGCCACACCCTATAGATCACGCTCCAGCAACGATCCACCACCATCCGGTGAACAAATCGCGAGGCTTGTTCAGAGCTTGTCGAAGGGGCTGTGAGCGGAACCGTAGGAGGATCTGGCAGTCTTGGACCCATGGTGGTGCAGACGATCCCTGCTCGGATCCGTTGGGCCGTTGATTTCATGGACATTCAACCGAACGATCATGTCCTTGAGATCGGCTGTGGCCCGGGGGCTGGTGCCGAGCTGATCTGTAGCCGGCTGGAGACCGGAAAGCTATTTGCGATCGATCGCTCGGAGTCGGGTGTCGATCGTACGAAGCGACGCTGCGCGAAGTACCTGGAGGCAGGACGCCTCACGGTCCGCCAGATCGACCTCGCGACGCTGCGGGTCCCGGTCAAGCGGCTGACGAAGGTGTTCGCGTTCAACGTCAACCTGTTCTGGGTGCGTGACGCATCCGCCGAGATCGCGCTGCTCCACGAGCGCGTGCTCCCCGGCGGCACGGTCAACCTCTTCTACGAGGCCACCCAGCGTGAGCAGGTCCCCGAGATCATCGAGAAGTCGAGCAAGGCGCTGGCCGACGCGGGGTTCCGCGTCTCCATCGTCGACTCCAAGGTCCCCGCCGCCGTCGGGATCATCGGCAAGCGCTGACCCAGACCTCGCCGGGTCGGCTCGTCATGACGAGCCGACTCGGCCGAATGTCCGGTCAGAGCGCGCCGACTCGGCGTCAGGCCGGTCCCACTACCGCCAGGATCTCCGGACGCGTGAGGATCTCGGCGGCCACCTCACGGCACTCGTCCAGGGTGACTGCGTCGATCCGCGCCAGCACCTCGTCGATCGAGTAGAGCTCGCGGTGGACCAGCTCGGCGCGGCCGATGCGGGACATCCGGGACGCGGAGTCCTCCAGGCCCAGCACGAGGCCGCCGCGAAGCTGGCCCTTGCCGAGCTCGAGCTCCTCGGCGGTGATGCCGTCGCGGGCGACGGCGGCCAGCTCGGAGCGTACGACCTCGAGGACCTCGTCGAGCTTGGCCGGCAGGCAGCCGACCTGGACCCCGAAGAGACCCGTCTCGGCGTGGCTGTAGGCGTAGGAGTAGACCGAGTAGGCCAGGCCCCGGTGCTCGCGGACCTCCTGGAAGAGCCGGGAGGAGGTCGCGCCGCCGACGGCGGTGTTGACCACCTCGAAGGCGAAGCGACGGTCGTCGCCACGCTGCAGACCCTCACGGGCGAGGATGACGTTGACCTGCTCCAGCGGACGCTGGGCGCTGACCTCACCGGGAGCGACCTCCAGCGGCGATCCCTCACGCGGAGGCACCGGCGCGGCCGATCCCCGCAGGAAGCCCGAGCCGGAGAACGCCTTCTCCACCATCGCCACGACCTCGTCGTGGTCGAGGTTGCCGGCGACCGAGACGACCATCCTGGGCGCCACGTAGTGCGCCTGGTAGAAGTCGTTGATCTCCTCGCGGGTCAGCGCGGTGATCGAGGCCTCCGTGCCGGCGATGCCGCGCCCGAGCGGTGTCTCGGCGCCCCACGCCTGCGCGGAGACGAGGTTGTGGATCACGTCGTCGGGGTCGTCGTCGTGCATCGCGATCTCGTCGAGAATCACGTCACGCTCGGCCTCCACGTCCTCCTCCGTGATCAGCGAGGAGGTCAGCATGTCGCCCACGACGTCGATCGCCAGCGGCAGGTCGACGTCGAGCACCCGCGCGTGGAAGCACGTGTACTCCTTGGCGGTGTAGGCGTTGAACTCCCCGCCGACGCGGTCCATCGAGGAGGAGATCTCGAGGGCCGTACGCGACGGGGTGCCCTTGAACAGCAGGTGCTCGAGGAAGTGGGAGCAGCCGTGCTGACGCGCGGTCTCGTCCCGGGACCCGACGCCGATGAAGACGCCGATGGCGGCCGAGCGGACCCCGGCCATCTGCTCGGTCACGATCCGCAGGCCCGAGGGATGGACCGTGCGACGTACGAGCGATGTCACCGCGCCGTTGACCTCGGTCTGCTCGAGCGTGACGGTGGTGCCGGGCTCCTGGTTATAGCCGGAGGACCGGCCGACACCTGCGTGTCGACCGGTCCCCCGGGTGGTGCGTGACGCCAAGGTCACTCCTCGTCTGCGGCCTCGGTGGCGGTCTCCGCAGGAGCGTCCTCGGAAGGAGCCTCCTCCTCGAGCACCGGGGCCAGCGAGAGCTTGCCGCGGTCGTCGATCTCGGCGATCTCGACCTGGATCTTCTGGCCGACCTCGACGACGTCCTCCACCGACTCGACCCGCTTGCCGCCGTTGAGGGCGCGCAGCTTGGTGATGTGGAGCAGGCCGTCCTTGCCCGGGAGCAGGGCGACGAACGCGCCGAAGTTGGTCGTCTTCACGACCGTGCCGAGGTAGCGCTCGCCGACCTCGGGCATGGTCGGGTTGGCGATCGCGTTGACCGCGGCACGGGCGGCCTCGGCCGCGCCGCCGTCGGTCGCGCCGATGAGCACCGTGCCGTCGTCCTCGATGGAGATCTGGGCGCCGGTGTCGTCCTGGATCTGGTTGATGACCTTGCCCTTGGGCCCGATCAGCTCGCCGATCTTGTCGACGGGGACCTTCACGGTGATGATCCGCGGAGCGGTCGGGGCCATCTCCTCGACGCCGCCGATGGCCTCGTGCATGACGTCCAGGATGGTCGTACGCGCGTCCTTGGCCTGGTTGAGGGCCTGGGCGAGGACCTCGGCCGGGATGCCGTCGAGCTTGGTGTCGAGCTGCAGCGCGGTCACGAACTCCGAGGTGCCAGCGACCTTGAAGTCCATGTCGCCGAAGGCGTCCTCGGCACCGAGGATGTCGGTCAGCGCGACGTACTTCGTCTCGCCGTCGATCTCACCGGAGATCAGACCCATCGCGATGCCGGCGACCGGAGCCTTGAGCGGGACACCGGCGTTGAGCAGCGACATCGTCGAGGCGCAGACCGAGCCCATCGAGGTGGAGCCGTTGGAGCCCATCGCCTCGGAGAGCTGGCGGATCGCGTAGGGGAACTCCTCGCGGCTCGGGAGCACCGGCAGGAGCGCGCGGCGGGCGAGCGCACCGTGGCCGACCTCGCGACGCTTGGGCGAGCCCACGCGGCCGGTCTCACCGGTGGAGAACGGCGGGAAGATGTACTTGTGCATGTAGCGACGGTGCTTCTCCGGGGAGAGCGTGTCGAGCTGCTGCTCCATCTTGAGCATGTCGAGGGTGGTGACCCCCAGGATCTGGGTCTCGCCGCGCTCGAAGAGCGCCGAGCCGTGGACCCGCGGGATCACGCCGACCTCGGAGTGCAACGGACGGATGTCGGCCAGGCCGCGACCGTCGATGCGGACCTTGTCGCGCAGGACCTGGGTGCGGATGGCCTTCTTGGTGATGGCCTTGTACGCCGCACCGATCTCGCCCTCGCGACCCTCGAACTGGGCGCCGAGCTTCTCGAGCAGGGCGAGCTTGATCCGGTCGCCCTCCTCCTCGCGCTCCAGCTTGGTCAGGACGCGCTCGCGCGAGCCCTTCACGCTGTAGAGGTCGGTGACGTCGGCACCCACGGTGGCCTCGACGGCCTCGTAGACGTCATCCTGGTAGTCCAGGAAGACCGGGTAGTCCTGCACCGGCTTGGCGGCCTGCTTGGCCAGCTCGGCCTGAGCCTCGACCAGCTGCTTGATGAACGGCTTGGCGGCGTCGAGGCCACCGGCCACGATCGGCTCGGTGGGCGCCTGGGCACCGGACTGGACCAGGTCCCAGGTCTTCTCGGTGGACTCGGCCTCGACCATCATGATGGCGACGTCGCCGGTGTCGGTGACACGGCCGGCGACGACCATGTCGAAGACGGCGTTCTCGAGCTGGCTGTGGGTCGGGAAGGCGACCCACTGGCCCTCGATCAGGGCGACGCGCACGCCGCCGACCGGGCCGGAGAACGGCAGGCCGGAGAGCTGGGTCGACATCGACGCGGCGTTGATCGCGAGCACGTCGTAGGGCTGGTCGGGGTCGAGAGCCATGACGGTGATGACGACCTGGACCTCGTTGCGCAGACCCTTCTTGAAGGTCGGGCGCAGCGGGCGGTCGATCAGGCGGCAGGTGAGGATCGCGTCCTCGCCCGGGCGACCCTCGGAACGGAAGAAGGAGCCGGGGATCTTGCCCGCGGCGTACATCCGCTCCTCGACGTCGATGGTGAGCGGGAAGAAGTCGAAGTGGTCCTTCGGCTGCTTGGAGGCGGTGGTCGCCGAGAGCAGCATCGTCTCGTCGTCGAGGTAGGCGGTCACGGAACCCGCGGCCTGCCGGGCGAGCAGCCCGGTCTCGAACTTGACGGTGCGGGTGCCGAACTTGCCGTTGTCGATGGTCGTCTCGACGGCAGTGATGACTGGTTCAGTCAAGGATTCGTCCTTGTCTAGGTCTCGGAGCGCCCCCGCGCCGGGCGTGTGCACTCGTTGTGCACGGGGCCGGTCTTCGATCGAGACCCTCAGGTCCGCGACGGACCTGGGAATCACTACCGAGGACCGAGCCGGACGGGCGGGCCGCTCCTGGTGATGTGTTCCATTTTCCGAGTGCCCGCGCGGCTGGCGCTAGCACTCATCGCTCAGCCTATCCGTCCCCTGCCCGAAATGCGGAACGGAGGCACGCGCGTGCCCCCGGCGGGCCATCACACGACGGTGACGGGGTGGCGTACGACGGCGTCGAAGAGGTAGCCGCCGGGATTGTGGGCGGCGACGTCGGGCTGCGTGCGTCCGGCCCGGTCGGTGGCCCGGACGAGAATCTCGTACGCCCCCGGCTCGGGGTTGCGCCAGGTGTGGTCCCACTGCGCCCAGCCGAGACCGTGGCCGCCGGTCGGACGGCCCGGGGCGTGCGGAACCGCCCGCGCCCAGGTCTCTCCCCCGTCGGTGCTGATCTCGACCCGCGCGATCGGCGCCTTGCCGGACCAGGAGCGGCCGCTCAGGACGATCCGGTCACCAGCCGGGATCTCGGCGTTCCACTCGAGCTCCAGGGCGGAGCGGACCGGGTTGACGGTGAGCGGGCCGTCGACGTTGTACCACTTCGTGTCCCACGGCGAGGTCAGCACGCTCGTGGACACCTCCAGCGAGCCGAGCCATTTGATGCTCGCGATGCCGATCCAGCCGGGCAGCAGCAGCCGCAGCGGGAAGCCGTGGTCGGGCAGCAGGTCCTCACCGTTGGCGCCCCAGACGAGCAGGGCGTCGTCGAAGGCCTTCTCGATCGGGAACGGGCGCCGCACCCGGCCGTAGTCGACCCCCTTGTCCACGTAGCTGGCGTCGAGCCCGCTCGCCTGCACCGAGACCGCGTCCTGACGGATGCCGACGGCGGTCAGGACGTCCGCCAGGCGTACGCCCTTCCAGCGGACCGCACCCACCGCGCCCAGCGTCCACCGGGTGCCGCTGACCTCCTGACCCTGCTGGGTGACGAAGAAGCTGCGGCCGTTCCCGGTGCACTCGTGCACCGAGGTCGTCTCGACGTGCCGGAAGGCCTTCAGGTCGTCGAGAGTGAGCCGGACGCCGGCCGCGTCGCGCAGCCCGTCGCCGAAGATCTCCAGCTCGTACGTCTCCGGGTCGATCCGCGGGGTCGCGGTGTGGTTGCGCACGAAGAGGTCGGCCTGCGGGGTCAGGTAGCGGCGCGGGTCGACCGAGTCCCAGCGGGTCTCGGCGTTGGTGCCGTAGTCGATGAACCGCTCGGCGGGCAGCGGCTTGAGGATCGCCGGAGCACCCGCGGCGGCACTGGCCGTCACCGAGTCAGTGACCTGGGTGGCGCCCACAGCTGCCGCCCCGAGCGCCGCAGTGGTGAGGAAGGTGCGTCGGTTCAGACCTGGGGACGTCATGCCGGGATATTAACATGACCAACTTACTCTTGTTTAGGTTTCGCCAGACGGCTCGGCCACCAGATCCGATCGCCGGCATCGAGGTTGATCGCGGTGACCAGGATCGAGCGGACGATCATCGTGTCGAGCATGACCCCCAGCGCGACGGTCACCCCGATCTCGGCCAGGAAGACCATCGGCAGCGAGCCGAGCACCAGGAAGGTCGCGGCGAGGACGACGCCCGCCGAGGTGATCACGCCACCGGTCGAGGTCAGGCCGACGAGCGCTCCGGCCCGCGTGCCGAGGACCTGCGACTCCTCACGCACCCTGGTCATCAGGAAGATGTTGTAGTCGATGCCCAGCGCGACCAGGAACACGAAGGCGAACAGAGGGAACCCCGGGTCAGTGCCGGCGAAGCCGAAGACGAACTCGAAGAGCAGCACCGAGATGCCGAGTGCCGCCCCGAACGACAGGATCACCGTGCCGAGCAGGATCAGCGGGGCGACCAGCGCCCGCAGCAGCACCATCAACACCAGCAGCACGACCAGCAGGACGATCGGGATGATCACCAGGTTGTCGCGCTGACTGGCCTCGAGGGTGTCGAACATCATCGCCGAGGTCCCGGTGACCAGCGCGCCCGAGCCGTCCACGTCCTGCACCGCCGTACGCGCGGCGGCCACGATGTCGTACGCCTCGGGCGAGGTCACGTCCGCGTCCACCACCGCCGCGATCGCGACGACGCCGTCCTGCGGCGGGCCGAGCGGGAAGCTCACCATCTCCCCCGCCGGGGTCGCGGTGGGCACCAGCCCGTCGACGCCGTCGAGCGCCTGCTGCACCTGCTCCTGCGCCGCCGCGTCGGCGACCACGAGCAGCTGGTTGGACTGGTCGGCCATCTCGTGGTCGATCAGCACCTGCTGGCCGGTGATCGAGTCGAACTCCTTGGTGTAGGTCTCGTCCGATGCCAGTCCGTTGGCGTCGAGTCGGAACAGGCCGAGGCAGGCGAGGAGCAGGATGCCGGTCGTCACCACCCAGACCCTGCGCGGCCGGACCGAGACCATCCGGCCGACTCGCGCCCACAGTCCGGTATCGGTCGGGTCCACCGAGCCGTACGCCGGACGCTTCGGCCAGAAGACCCAGCGGCCGCAGATGACCAGCAGAGCGGGCAGCAGAGTGACCATCACCAGATAGGTCACCCCGATCCCGACGGCCACGACCGGCCCCATCCCCGAGGTCGAGTTCATCTCCGCGAAGGTCAGGCAGAGCATGGCCAGGGCGACCGTCACGGCGCTGGCGAGGATCGCCGGAGCGGCACGGTGCAGGGCATGCGCCATCGCGTCGTGACGGTCCTCGAAGTTGCGCAGCTCCTCGCGGTAGCGCGAGACCAGCAGCAGGGCGTAGTCGGTGCCGGCACCGATCGCCAGGATGCTCAAGATGGCCTGGCTCTGGCCGTTGACGGTCAGCCCCGCTTCCTTCGCCAGGAAGTAGACCAGGCCCATCGTCACGCCCAGGCCGACCACCACCGAGACGATCGGGAAGAGCCAGAGCACCGGGCTGCGATAGACGAACAGCAAGATGATCACGACCACGGTGAGCGCGGCCAGCAGCAGCGTCGTGTCGATGCCGCCGAACGCCTCCGCCGCGTCTGCCGCGGAGCCACCCTGGCCGGTGACGTGCAGCCGTACGCCGTCGTGGTCGGCGATCCCGCGGACCTCGTCGACGAGGTCGGGCATCTTGTTCCAGCCGTCCGAACCGAGGTCGAAGGTCACGGTGAGCTGGGCGACCTCGCCGTCCTCGGACAACAGCGGCGGCTCGATCTCGCCCTCGACCCCTTCGAGACCACTGAGCTCGGCGATGTCGCTCGAGGCGACGGCGGCGAGGTCGGCTCCGGTGGTGGTGGTCGAGGTGTAGACGAGCGTGGTGGGGATCGCGTTGGGGTTCTGGAAGGGGCTCATCTTGTCGAAGCCGCGGGTCGACTCCGCCGACTCCGGCAGCCACGAGCTGGCCTCATTGTTCTGCACCTCGGTCAGCTTCCCGGCGAACCCGCCGAGGGCGACCACGGCGAGCAGCCAGAACACCACCACGACGTACTTGGTCTTCGGCCCGGTCAGTTTGCCCGCAATCTGTCGATGCACGGTCTCAACACTGCGCCTGATTCATCCGAGATCGATCAGAATCGCCCCAAGAACCCCGCTGTGGGCCCAACCTTCCCTAAAACAGGCGAACGGGCCGCCCCGGTGTGGGGCGGCCCGCCGCTTACGAAGATCAGGAGATCAACGACGAAGGCCGAGCTTCTCGATGATCGAGCGGTAGCGCTCGATGTCCTTCTTCTGAAGGTAGTTGAGAAGGCGGCGGCGCTGGCCGACGAGCAGCAGCAGACCACGACGGCTGTGGTGGTCGTGCTTGTGCTCCTTGAGGTGGTCGGTCAGGTGGGAGATGCGGTGCGACAGCAGCGCGATCTGCACCTCCGGCGAGCCGGTGTCACCCTCGGTCGTGGCGTACTCGGCGATGATCTTCTTCTTGGTCTCCGCGTCAGTTCCAACTGCCATGCGAAGGCTCCCTTCCGGCCCGTAGGCCCACTCGTTGCGCGGCGCGCCCGGGCCTGTTCACCGGGGCACTCTTGGTCCGCGGCCGATTTCACGGCTTGAGCCGCCGACCCCCATGGGTCGACAACCCGAGAAGATTAACAGCGAGCCGGCGTACGCCCCGAATCGCCGCCGGATCACGCCACGAGCACCAGGCGCGCCACCAGCCGGCGCAACCTCCACCACAGCTTCATCACCCTCACCTCGTCTCTCCGCCATCTGGATCGACGCTGGAGAACCAGGATCGGTTGCATCAGGTCGGGTCATGGCTTGACAGTGGTACCCGCGGACGCGCTCGGAGATGCGCTCGGCGAGCTCGTCGTCACCCCGGGCAGCGACACCTTCGGTACGGTCGCCAGCGGCGGCTCCTGGATCGCCGGTGCGTTCTCGCTCCCGGCCGCGAACGCGTTCGGGTCGAGCTCGGTGCCCGACTGGACCCGGCTGGGCAACGGGAAGACGTTGTAGAGCTGCGCGGCGCCGTTGGACCACGGGTAGAAGATCCGTGGCTGCAGCGGCTCACCGGTCATCTCGTCGGTGCAGACGACCTCGGCCATGTCGAGCTCGTCGCCGATGACCGGCGGGAGCGGAGCGGTGCTCGTCGAGGTGCAGTCGGGCTGGGTGACGACGTCGATCGGCTTTCCCTCCTGGTCGAAGAGCTGGACGCCGGTCAGTGGCTTGCCCGAGGCGTCGTAGGGGTAGATGTTGCTGACCCACCTCCCGCCGGAGTAGATCCCGGCCTGCTCGTCGATCGGCGCGCCGTAGCCGCCGCCGGCCCCGGCCTCGTTGAAGCCATCGCTCCAGCCGCGGTCGTACTCGCTCCCTCCCCCGCCCCAGGATGCCCAGCACAGGAAGAGCACGAAGGCCGCCAAGGTGTTCAGCCCCAGGAGCACGACACGTGCGGCGGTCCCCCGCTCGCCACCGGGCCAGACCCGGCCGGCGCCGACGAACATGCTGATCGCCACGGCGACGATGAGCAACACCACCGCCGGGGCGCTCGACATCTCCCACCCGAGGAACGCCGAGACCAGCCAGACGGCCGCCCAGGCACGCACGATCCACCACAGCGGCCGCAGCCAGGCGACCACCGGCCCCAGGTCCGTACGCAGCAGCTCACCGAGCTTGGCGACCGCCGCGTCGAAGCGGTCGTGGCCGGCATCGAGGAGCCCGTCGACCCGCTCCGCGAACCCCCGAGGTGCCTTCACGCCTACCGGGATGCCCGCCGCGGCCCGCAGCTCCTTGGCGTACTCGACCGGGTCCCCGAGTGCATCGGGACCGCGCTCCTCGACCAGCTCGGTGAAGTCGGCCTCGAGCCCGTCGGTGATGTCGCTGAGCACCTCCGGGTCGAGGTCGTCGAGCTCGCGGCGTACGCGCGCCAGGAAGAGCCGCACCTCCGGCGCGACGTTCGGCTCGGCATCTGTGGTCGTCATGCGCTTGCCCCTCGGAGGATCTCGGTGACGGTGGTGGAGAAGTGGGACCAGTCCTCGCTCTGCTGCTTGAGCTGGCCTTGCCCGGCAGGTGTGATGCCGTAGTACTTGCGGTGCGGACCCGACTCCGACGGGACGACGTAGGACGTCAGGGCGCCCGCGGCGTACAGCCGCCGCAGGGTGCCGTAGACCGAAGCGTCGCCGACGTCCGTGAGCCCGCTGTCGCGGAGCTTGCGGACGATGTCATAGCCGTACGCATCCTCGCCGTCGACAACGGCCAGGACGGTCAGGTCGAGCACCCCTTTGAGCAGTTGGGTGGTATCCATGCTTCGCACACTACTACGCAGTGCGCACTACTTGCCAGAGCATTGCACCGCGCGCCGCCGAAGAGCTCAGCGACGTCGAGGAGTCGGCCCTGAACCCGGGCCGGGACCGGGCTCGGCTAGGACCGGCCGCGTACGTCGCGCACGAAGTCCTTCCAGGCGGCCGTGTCGCCGGCCGGCCCGGAGCCCCGGACAGGGCCGGTGAAGGTGCGCACCTGGACGGGCTGAACGGGTCGCCCCGACGGCGAGGCGGGCGCGAGGCGGGTCTGGGCGGTCGGCACCGCGACGCTGGCGCGCAGCTGCTGGCCGTAGCCACCCGGCGCTCCCCCAGGGCCGCCGGGACCACCGGGTCCACCCGGACCCGCGGGGCCACCAGTGCCGCCGGATCCGCCGGAGATGAGCGAGGACATCGGCGTGTACTCCTCCACCTCGTCGCTCTTGCCCGGCACCGCGAGCCAGATCAGCGCGATCAGGAACCCGGTCGCCCACCCATAGGTCAGTCCGTACGCAGCACCCGACTCGAGCGCTTCGCCGAGCGTGGCCACGAACGAGGCGGAGTTGCCGGCGAGGTAGGCGTAGAGGCTCCCGGCGACCTGTCCGGCGGCGGTGGCGACGATCGCGGCGAACCAGCAGCCGAGGAACACCGGCCAGAACGCCCGCGGCCAGATGCCGATCGTGCCGAGCCAGGTCAGCAGCCAGGTGAGCACGAAGACGGTGCCGGTGAGGACGGCGGAGTTCACCAGGTCGTCGCCGGAGAAGAGCCCGCTGAAGGAGCCGTCGCCGAAGTAGGTGAGCCGGTCGCCGAGCAGCGCGGCCACCCAGCCTGCCGAGTCGGTGCCGTTCTCCTCCATCCAGGTCGAGAACGGCGCGGAGCCGGAGAGGAACTGCAGGACCCAGAGGCCACCGGTGACCAGGACCGCGTTGAGGAAGGCCGGGATGCCGCCGCGGGGACGCTCGGCCTCGACCTCGGTCTCGTAGGCGGACGTTGGGGTGGGGTGGGGATCCATAGCCAACAATTCAACCGCACCTGGACCCTGCTGAACAGGCCGCGGGGTCTACGGCTCGGTAAGGATCTGGCGCGCTCGCACCACATCGGCGCGCATCTGCTCGACGAGCGCCTCGATCCCCTCGAAGGCGACCATGCCGCGCAGCCGCTCGACGAAGGCGACCTCGACCTCGACGCCGTAGAGCTCCAGGTCGTCGCGGTCGAGCACGTAGGACTCGACCCGGCGCCCGACCACGCCCTCGAAGGTGGGGTTCGTGCCGACCGAGATGGCGGCGGGGAACCGCTCGCCGGTGTCGCGCCTCGTCAGCCAGCCCGCGTAGATGCCGTCGGGCGGCACCGCGGTCAGCGAGTCGGTGGGCACGTTGGCCGTCGGGAAGCCGAGCTCGCGGCCACGCTGGTCGCCCTTCACGACGACCCCGCGGACCGAGTAGGGACGGCCGAGCGCCTCGGCGGCGCCGGTGACGTCGCCGGTCGCCAGACACGTACGGATATAGGTCGAGGACCACACCTGGGGCCCGCCGTCGAGCGGGATCCCCTCGGCGGAGAAGTCGTGGATCTTGCCGTAGGCGACCAGGTCGGCCACGTCACCGGCGGCCTTGCAGCCGTAGCGGAAGTTGGCGCCGACCACGCACGCCTCTGCGTGCAGCGCGTCGACGAGCACGCGCTGGGCGAAGTCGTCGGGTGACCAGTTGGCCATCTCCATGTCGAACGGCAGCGCGAGCACGGCGTCGGCACCGGCCGCCACCAGGAGCTCGGCGCGCTCCTCCATCGTGGTGAGCACACCGGGGGCGTGCTCGGGCCGCAGCACCGCCATCGGGTGCGGGTCGAAGGTGACCGCCACCAGGGTGAGGTCCTTGGCGTCCGCCACCTCGCGCCCCCGGCGCAGCACATGCTGGTGCCCGAGATGGACGCCGTCGAAGTTGCCGATCACGACGGCCGTACGGCCCAGACCGGATGGCACCTCACTGAGACTTCGCCACAACACCCGGACAGAATATCGGTGGTTGCTCACTGGGATCGGACCTGGGCCGACTGGCGGGCGCGGAGAGCGAGATAGACCGCGCGCATCCCGACCGCCCGTTCGATCTCGCGCAGCACCGTGCCGAAGAACTGCTCGCGGTAGATCTCGTCGGTGACCGTCGAGACCGTGACGTAGAGCGAGGAGAAGGCGGAGAGGAACAGCGCCACCTTGACCAGCTCACCCGACACGTTGGGCAGCCAGGACAGGTTGTGCAGGGACTCCTGCCCGGTCCAGCCCATCTGGACGCCGTCGGTCATCACGATCGCCCCGAAGACCAGGAAGAACGCGAAGACCGCGAACGCGATCAGCAGCACCTGGGTGGCCTGGATGACCAGCAGAGCGAGCACCAGGTTCCAGCGCTCGTAGCCGGACACATGGGCGAACTCCGCCGGGTCGGTGCTCTCGCCGTCGCGGGCGCCCTCGACGAGCTCTGCGCACGCGGTCTCCAGCGGCGTACGCGCGCACGTGCGGAGAAGGAACTCGGCATCCACGTCGTCGTCGATCCGGTCGACCTCCTCGGGCAACCGAACCAGGAGGAACGCCACCGCGGACCCACCGAACAGCAGCGTCACCAGCCACAACGCACCCGCGTCGAGGTTCGCCGACATCTCCCAGACCTCGGCGTTGATGAAGAGGAACGTGATGAAGAGCAGCAGCAGGGGCAGCGCACGCAGGGCCATCGGCAGCAGCCGTGGCAGCGATCCGAAGGTACGTCCCACCGCCCAGGTCAGGATCGGCCGGAACCGCATCGCGGTCAGCGCGTACCACCCGGCCGCGGCCCCGCCCAAGGTCAGCAGCAGCGCCGGCGCGACCCCGACGTCGCCGGTCACCCACGCCAGCGCGACCCCCGCTGCCACCGCGACGATCACGACCACCAGACCGATCCGGACCGTACGCCGCGGACGCATCGCCGCCCGCACCGCATCGCGCTCCTCCGGAACGAAGTAGGTGAGCCCGTTGCGCCGGAACCACGCGTCAGTGAGCCGTAGCGTCTCGGCCGATCCGTTCTGCTCCACAAGAGCATCATCCTCGCAGGCTTTCCCGCCCACCGGGCTCGCGGGCCCGTGGTCGCTCACCCCACGAAGACGGCTGCCGCCTTGGCGCTCTGCGCTCCGACCGGCTCGTAGAGCGCCAGGAACTCCCCGTCGGGGGCGAAGACGGCGGTCAGCCCGTCGAGCCCGAGCCCGAGCTTGCGCCCGTAGCGGACGTCCTGCGCCTGCTCCTCGGACAGGTCGTACGCCGGGAAGGCGGCTCTGGCGGCGTCGCTGAGCCCGAGCACACCGAACTCGTCGGCGAGCTCGTCGAGCGTCTTCGCGGCCGCGAGGTCGTACGGTCCGACCGCGGTGCGACGCAGCATCGTCAGATGTCCACCGACCCCGAGCGCCGCGCCGACGTCGCGAGCGATCGCCCGGATGTAGGTGCCCGAGGAGCAACGCACGGAGATGTCGACGTCGACCACGTCGCCCTCGTTCCGGAGCTCACCGACGGTGAGCTCGTGCACCGTGACCGGTCGTGCCTTCAGCTCGACCTGCTCCCCGTCGCGTACGCGTTGGTAGGCGCGCTTGCCGTCGACTTTGATCGCCGACACCGCGGTCGGCACCTGGAGGATGTCGCCGACCTGGGTGGCGAAGGCGCTGCGTACCTCGTCCTCCGTCAGACCGGTCGCGGTCGTCTCGGCGACGACCTCGCCCTCGGCGTCGTCGGTGGTGGTCGAGATCCCCAGACGCACGGTCGCGTCATAGGACTTCTCGGTCAGCATCAGGTGACCGAGGAGCCGGGTGGCCCGCTCGACCCCCAGCACCAGTACGCCGGTGGCCATCGGATCCAGGGTGCCGGCATGCCCGACCTTGCGGGTGCCGGCCAGGCGGCGTACGCGCGCGACGACGTCGTGGGAGGTGACCCCGGCGGGCTTGTCGACGATGACCAGCCCGGCGACAGGAGAGCTCACTCCTCGTCGTCCTCGTCCCAGTCGTCGGCCTCACGAGGCTTCTTGTAGGGGTCCGGCTCACCTGCGTAGGTCTCCCCGCGCGCAGCGGCGACCGCGTCGTCCTGTGCCTTGGCGCGCGCGAGCACGTCATCGAGGTGGCGGGCGGTCTCCGGCAGCGCGTCGTGGATGAACTCCAGCGTCGGCGCGGTGCGGGTGCCGAGCTGCTTGGCGACCTCGGAGCGGATCAGCCCCTTGGCCGACTCCAGCGCGGCGGCCGTGCCGGCCAGCTCGGCCTCCGAGTCGGCGCCGAGCACCGTGTAGAAGATCGTGGCCTGCTGACTGTCGCCGGTGACGCGTACGTCGGTGACGGTGACGAACCCGATCCGCGGATCCTTGATCCGTCGCTCCAGCATCTGCGCCACGATGACCTTGATCCGGTCAGCGATCCGGCGAACCCGTGGGCTACTCATGTTCACACTCTCTCAAATAATCGAAGTAAATCGAGACGTTGGCCGGGCCGCGACTGCGACCCGGCCAACGTCAGAGGCTCATTGTCAGCCTCGGGGAATCTCCACCATCTCGAAGGCTTCGATGATGTCGCCTTCCTTGATGTCCTGGAAGTTCTTCAGGACCAGACCACACTCGAAGCCCTCGCGGACCTCGGAGGCGTCGTCCTTCTCGCGGCGCAGCGAGGCCAGGTCGAGGTTGTCGGCCGCCACGGCGCCGTCGCGCAGAACGCGAACCTTGGCGTTGCGGCGGATGAGGCCCTCGGTGACCATACAACCGGCGATGTTTCCGGCCTTCGACGAGCGGAAGATCGCACGGATCTCCGCCTTGCCGAGGACCTTCTCCTCGTACTCCGGCTTGAGCATGCCCTTGAGGGCCGCCTCGATCTCCTCGATCGCCTGGTAGATGACCGAGTAGTAGCGGATCTCGACACCCTCGCGATCGGCCAGCTCCGTCGCCTTGCCCTGCGGGCGGACGTTGAAGCCGATGATGATCGCGTCGGAGGCAGCAGCCAGGTCGACGTTGGTCTCGGTGATCGCACCGACACCGCGGTCGATGACCCGGATGGAGACCTCGTCGCCACCCACGTCGATCTTGGCCAGTGCGTCCTCGAGCGCCTCGACCGAACCGGACACGTCGCCCTTGAGGATGAGGTTGAGCTCCTGGCTCTCGCCCTTCTCCATGGAGGCCATGAAGTCCTCCAGCGTGCGGCGTACGCGGCGCTTGGCCTGCTGCGCGGCACGCTCGCGTGCCTCGCGCTTCTCGGCGATCTGGCGAGCCATGCGGTCGTCCTCGACGACCAGGAAGCTCTGACCGGCACCCGGCACCGCCGAGAGGCCCAGGACCATCGCCGGACGCGACGGAGTCGCCTCGGTGATCTCGTGGCCGTACTCGTCGATCATCGCGCGGACACGGCCGTGGGCCGGACCGGCGACGATGGACTCACCCACGCGCAGCGTGCCGCGCTGGACCAGGATGGTCGCGACGGGGCCGCGACCGCGGTCGAGGTGAGCCTCGATCACGATGCCCTGCGCGTCCTGGCTGGCGTTGGCCTGCAGGTCGAGCGAGGCGTCGGCGGTCAGCACGACGGCCTCGAGAAGGCCCTCGATGTTGATCCGCGACTTCGCCGAGATCTCGACGAACATCGTGTCGCCGCCGTACTCCTCGGGGATGAGGCCGTACTCGGTCAGCTGGCCACGGACCTTGGTCGGGTCCGCCTCCGGCTTGTCGATCTTGTTGATCGCGACCACGATCGGGACACCGGCCGCCTTGGCGTGGTTGAGCGCCTCGATGGTCTGCGGCATCACACCGTCATCGGCCGCGACCACGAGGATCGCGAGGTCCGAGGACTGCGAACCGCGGGCACGCATGGCGGTGAACGCCTCGTGACCCGGGGTGTCGATGAAGGTGATCTTGCGCTCGTTGCCGTCGACCTCGGTCGAGACCTGGTAGGCACCGATGTGCTGGGTGATGCCACCGGCCTCGCCCTCGATGACGTTGGCGTCACGGATGGCGTCGAGCAGCTTGGTCTTACCGTGGTCGACGTGACCCATGACGGTGACGACCGGCGGTCGGACCGTCCAGTCGGACTCGTCGCCCTCGTCGCCGAGCTCGATGTCGAAGGACTCCAGCAGCTCGCGGTCCTCGTCCTCGGGGGAGACGACCTGGACGATGTAGTTGAGCTCCTCACCGAGCAGCTCGAGGGTCTCGTCGTTGACGGACTCGGTCGCGGTGACCATCTCACCGAGGCCGAACAGCATCTGCACCAGCTGAGCCGGGTCGACGTTGATCTTCTCGGCGAAGTCGGTCAGCGAGGCACCACGGGCGAGACGCACGGTCTCGCCGTTGCCCTTGCGTACGCGGATGCCGCCGATGGTCGGGGCCTCCATGGCCTCGAACTCCTGGCGACGCGCCCGCTTCGACTTCCGGCCACGGCGCGAGGGACCACCCGGGCGACCGAAGGCACCCTGGGTCGTTCCGCGACCACCGGGACGACCGGCACCGGGGCGACCGCCACCGGGACCGCCGCCGAAGCCGCCGCCACCGGGGCGACCGGCACCGCCGCCGCCACCGGGACGACCCGGAGCACCAGCACGACCACCGCCGCCACCGGGACGACCCGGAGCACCGGCACGACCACCGGGACCGCCACCAGGACGGGCACCGAACGCGGCCGGGGACTTCGGCATCATCGCCGGGTTGGGACGCGGCATGCCGGGACGGCCACCTGCCTGGCCACCCTCACGGGCAGCAGCAGGACGCGGCGGACGCTGGTCGCCGCCGGCCGGGGCACCGCCCTGGCCACCTTGACCCTGGCCTCCACCCTGGCCGCCGGGACGCGGACGTCCCATGCCCTGGTTGGAGGAGAACGGGTTGTTGCCCGGGCGCGGAGCGCCGGGCTTGCCGACCGGACGCGGTCCGGGACGACCGGCACCGGCGCCGCCGGTGCCACCCGCGCCACCGCGAGCCGCAGGGGTCTGCGGACGAGCGCCGGGCTTCGGCGCACCAGGCCGGGGCGCACCCGGCTTGGGAGCGGCCGAGCGACGGTCGCCGGTCGGCGCGTTCGGGCTGGGCTTGGGAGCGGCCGGAGCAGCGGACGCCGCAGGGGCGACCGGCGGAGCCTCGGCCTTCTTGGCCGGGGGCTTCGGGCCGGGCTTGGGCGCAGCCGGCTTGGACGCCGCAGGCGCCTCGGCAGGCTTCTCGGGCGCCGTGTCCGCAGCCTTCTTGGGGGCAGCGGGCCTCGGAGCTGCCGGCTTGGGGCCGGGCTTGGGGGCGGCCTTCTCGTCCGAGGACGCGGAACCACCCTTGCCGCCGGCCTTCAGGCCGGGGCCGATCTCCTTGCGGAAACGCATCTCCGCGGGGAGCTCGACGGTCGAGCTCGCCGACTTGACGAACTCACCCATCTCCTTGAACTTCTCGAGAACGAACTTGCTCTCGACTCCGAACTCTTTGGCGAGTTCGTGGACTCGGGTCTTAGCCACGTTTCTCCTTCTGGCCACAGACCCGAGATCCGGGTGAAACTGTGACCACTAATGGTTGTAGAACACGCTCATCGCGAAGTACTCATCGAGTGCTCATGAGCTTTTGCTCCAGTTCCTGGTCAGTTGACCGTCGGCGACGGTCGTGGATGTCGGGCGCGTGTCGAGGTAGTCCTCCACCGGTGCGCTGGAAAGCCCGCCCGTGGGCCCCTTACCTTTCGGGAACAGGGCCCGGGTGAACGCCTTCCGGCGCACCGCGAGTTCGTAACACTCACGCGTGGGGTGCACATGCGCCCCACGCCCGGGTGCGGTGGCTGTCGGATCGGGCACCACGGCCGGCTGGCCGTTGCGGTCCGAGCCGGCGGTCACCCGCAACAACTCGCGCTTGGCGGCTCGCTTCCGGCAACCAACGCACGTACGGACAGGTCCGTTCTGCGTAGTTTCTTCGAGGCGTGCCACCGATCCTTAACACTACCGCTTCCGGGGTTCGGTAGACGAAACCGGGGCACAGGTCGTTCTTATTCCGTGACCCATCCTCACCCGATGGCGGCGATCACAAGATCGCGGCGATCTCCGGCCAGGCCCGCAGGCCGAGCTCGCGATCGGCCGCCTCCGAACCACCCCAAGCGAGCCGCTGGCTGATCGGCAGCGCGGGCTCACCGGGCAGCACGACCCGGTGACCGGCATCGGGATGGGTCACCACGATCGTCTCCAGGTCGTGGGCCGTACGCCTCCGCCGGACCGTCTCGGCGGCGAGGACGGAGGGCCACAGTGCGTCGCCTCCCCCGGCGACCAGGACGACGTCACCGGCGATGCGCTCGACCGGGATGGTCGCGGCCGGCACCCGGTCGGCGTACTTCTCCAGGGCGGAGAGGTAGGCCTCGCAGAACGACGGGAGCTCCCCGTCCGCTTCCTTCACCGCCTCTTCGATCGCCTCGTCGTCGAACGGCACGAACGGCACCTGCTCACCGCGCAGCGTCCACGAGGACCGCTGGGGTCGCTCGTCGCTGAGGCCGGCCCAGGAGACGTACGTCGGGGAGATCCCGACGACCGCGTCGATCTCGGGGTGCACGGTGCCCAGCAGGAGCGCGGCCTGGGCGCCCCAGGACGTCCCGAGCACGACCAGCCGCTGGTAGCGGGCGTGGAGGTCGGCGAGGACGCCGTCGAACGTCTCCAGCGGTATCAGCCGAGCCTCGCCCGGCTGTCCGGGACCACCGAAGTAGCGGATCGACGCCGCAGCCACCCCGTGCGAGGCGAGCATCCGGCACCGGTCGGTCTCGATCCGCCCGGATGACCCCGAGAGTACGAGTACGCCGGTGGTGGCCCCGTCCGGTTCCAGCAGGACGCCCTCGGAGTCGGTCAGAGTGGTCTCACGCACGCTCGCCATGCCGCACAGGTTAGTGACCGGCGATGCTCAGGCGACCGGGGTCTCCTCGTCGGAGCGGATGTCGATGCGCCAACCGGTCAGGCGGGCGGCCAGGCGGGCGTTCTGCCCCTCCTTGCCGATGGCCAGGGAGAGCTGGTAGTCCGGCACCACGACACGGGCCGACTTGGTCGCCTCGTCGATGATCTGCACCGAGGAGACCCGGGCCGGGGAGAGCGCGGAGGCGACGAGCACCTTCGGGTCCTCGGACCAGTCGACGATGTCGATCTTCTCGCCCTGCAGCTCGGACATGACCTGGCGGACCCGCTGGCCCATCGGGCCGATGCAGGCGCCCTTGGCGTTGACGCCGGGGACGGTCGACTTGACCGCGATCTTGGTGCGGTGGCCGGCCTCGCGGGCGATCGCGGAGATCTCCACGGTGCCGTCGGCGATCTCGGGCACCTCGAAGGAGAAGAGCTTCTTGACCAGGTTGGGGTGGGAGCGCGAGAGGGTGATCTGCGGGCCACGCATGCCCTTGCGCACGCTGACCACGAGAGCCTTGATCCGGGTGCCGTGGCTGTAGTCCTCGCCCGGCACGCGCTCGGAGAGCGGAATGACGCCCTCGAGCCGGCCCAGGTCGACGAGCACGTCGTCGGGGTTGCGGCCCTGCTGGATGACGCCGGAGAGGATGTCGCCCTCCTTGCCGGAGAACTCGCCGAACTTCACGTCGTCCTCGGCGTCGCGCAGCCGCTGCAGCACGATCTGCTTGGCGGTGGTGGCGGCGATCCGGCCGAAGCCCTCGGGCGTGTCGTCGTACTCCCCGACGACGTTGCCCTCGTCGTCGACCTCGGCGGCCAGCACGCGTACGTGGCCGGTCTTGCGGTCCAGGTCGACCCGCGCCTTCGTCTGGGCGCCGGTGGTCTTGTGGTAGGCGGTCAGCAGTCCCTGCTCGATCGCCTCGACGAGCACATCGAGCGAGATCTCCCGCTCCCGCTCCAGCATCCGCAGGATGCTCATATCGATGTCCATGGCCTACTCCCCCTCGTCGATCCGCTTGAACTCGATCTGCACAAGCGCCTTCTTCACGTCCGCGTACGCCACGTCACGGCGCTTGCCGCTCACCTCGAGGCTCGCGCGCTCCTCGTCGGACTCCTTGACCCGTCCGGTGAACGCGGAGCCGTCGGCGGTGGTGACCTTGACCAGGCGACCCTTGTTGCGGCGCCAGTGGCGCGGCAGGGTCAGCGGCCGGTCGACCCCGGGAGAGGTCACCTCGAGCGTGTAGGGCTGCTCGCCCATGACGTCGGACTCGTCGAGGACCCGGTTGACCTCACGGGTTGCCTCGGTGACCTCCTCATGGGTGATGCCACCGTCCTTGTCGACGGCGATCCGCAGGATCCGGCGCTTGCCGGCCGGCGTGATCTCCACGGCCTCGATGTCGAAGCCCAGGGCCTGAAGCGGGTCTGCGAGGGCCTTTTCGATGGCACTCGCGATCGCGTCCTTCCGGTCAGCACTCAACGCGATCTCCCCCTGCATCCTGTTGTCCGGTCCTGTTGTATGCGCCTCCGAGCACGCAGCACTTCTGGTCACACCATACCTGTACGCCTCGGGCGTCTCGAACAGCGCGCAGCTGTGTTGGAAAGCCGCTGACGCGACTCCCGCCGGGTGTGGTTAGGGTTCCTCACGTGACCAGCGCACGTGCCCTCCGGATGCTCTCGCGGCGCACCGCTGTCGGTGTCGCCGTGGTTGCCCCGCTGGCCGCCTCGGCGTGTTCGGCCTCGGAGATGCTGGATCCTGTCAAAGCCCCTCCACCGAGCACTCCCCCGGCCCCCGCCAACCCCGACCAGAGTGTGATCGACGCCACGGTCGCGAAGATCCTCGGCGCCGACGATGGCGCCCCGTCCGAGTTCGTGCAGCTCCATCGGGTGCACATCGAGGCGCTGGCGCCGACCAAGGGCGTCACCGCGGCGCCGGCGAAGGGGCGGTGGCAGGAACGCCAGGTCGCCCTGGTCACGACACTCACCGCCGCGGCCGGACGCGCGGCCGACCCGCAGCTGATCACGCTGCTCGCCTCAGCCGCTGCCGGTCAGCAGCAGCTCCTGCACGGACGAGGTCTGGCATGACGACCGCGACCTCGACCTCGACCGAAGCGATCCAGGCGGCGCTCGCGGTCGAGCACTCCGCGATCTACGTCCTGGGCGCCCTGGGCGGGCGCACCTCGGCGACGTCCTCGCCCGCTCTGGCGCGAGCGCTCACCGATGCGTACGACGACCACGTGAACGCCCGGGAGGCGCTGGCCGCGCACGTGGTGGCCGCCGGGATCGAGCCGGTCGCGCCCTCCGCCGTCTACGACCTGCCCGGCCGGATCGGCTCGGAGGCCGGCATCGGCGCCGCGGCGCTGCGGCTGGAGCAGGACACCACCGCGACCTATCTCTCATTGGCCCCGAAGGCGACCGGCACCGACCGGACGCTGCTCATCCAGCTGCTGTGCCGGGCGGCCGCGCGCCAGCTCGACCTGGGCGCGAAACCGAGGGCGTTTCCGGGGACCTGATCCTCAAAAGCCGAGATGGCCCGCGAACCGTCCGGCGCGGGAGACTCCCGAGATGTCTCCCGAGACCGGGCGGCTCGCGGGCCAGGTTTTGGCCTGGACACGAGGCCTGAGAAGTCGCCTGGGGCTGAACCTCTCTTGCAGAAGTATGCAATCCCCGCTCAGGATGGCCCAGACCCGCAAAAGCGCATTGCAAGAACTTGCAACTTTTCCCGGCCTCATTCCCAGGAGCGAACGATCTGGTGTATGTCGCTCAGTCGTTGCGCGACGGCGTCCGGCGAGCCCTCGCTGTGCCCCACCTGGCTGCTCGGGATGTTGCTGTGCGGGATGTGGATCGCCCGCAGACCGGCCTTCTGAGCACCGTACACATCGTCGAAGAGCCTGTCGCCCACGTAGACGCATCGAGACGGATCCGAGACCTTCACGGCCTCCATCGCCGCGTAGAAGGCCTCTTCGGCGGGCTTCGTCCAGGGAACCTCGGAGGTGTAGACGTCCCCGTCGAGCAGATCGAGCACCCCGTCGCGCTCGAAGAACCCGCGGTGCCACGCACGCGGCCAGATCGTGTTGGACAGCACCCCGACGCGTACGCCGTCGGCGCGGAGCGCCTCCCACAGCGGCCCGACCTCGGGGTCGGTCAGGGTGTGCGGCTCCCAGAACTCGTAGTAGGCGTCCAGCAGGTCAGGGTCGTGCTCGAGGCCGGCCTCGTCGAAGAGGTCGCCGATCGTCGAGCTCTGCTGGTGGTCGCGGCTGCGGGCCCAGATCGTCTCTCCCGCCTGGTGGAGCCTGGTCGCGTTGACCGGGTGGTCGTCGTCGCAGGCACCGCTCACCGCCTGCGCGAGCGCCAGTGACTCCGCGTGGAAGTCGATGTCATGCCACTTCGTCAGCGTGCCGCCCCAGTCGAAGATCACCGCGTCGATCGCCATGGCCCCGACCCTAGCGGTGCGACGCCGGCCGACTCACCGTGATTTTTCAGCGGGACGGCTGCGCCGAGTCGACCAGATCGGTGAGCTCCGCGCGGAAGTCGGGATGGGCACAGTGATCGATGATCCGCCGCGCTCGGGCGGCGGGAGAGATGCCGCGCAGGTCGGCCACACCCTGCTCGGTGACGATGACCTGCACGTCGTGCGCGGTGTGGTCGACGTGGCCGACGAACGGCACGATGCGCGAGACGGTGCCTCGCTCGGCGGTGGAGGGGGCGGCGAAGATGTTGAGGTGGGCGTTGCTCGCGAAGTCACCCGAGCCGCCGAGGGCGTTCACGTTGCCGTGGATGTCGGCCTCGGCCATCGAGTCGATCGCGATCAGGCCGAGCCGCCGGATGACCTCGGGGTGGTTCGATGTCTCCTGCGGGCGCAGCAGGACTCGGCCCTTGTAGTGGTGAACGTCGTCGTTGAACCGGCGAGCACCCGCCTCGGAGAGGCCGAAGGACGTGGCCGAGACTCCGATCAGCTTCCCGGAGTCGAGCAGGTCGAGCAGACCGTCCCGGACGGTGTCGGTGTAGGCCGTCAGGTGCTCGAGCTCGACGTCCTGGAGCCCGGTGAGCACCGCGTCGGCGACGGGACCTGCACCGGCGTGGAGCGGTAGCAGGCTGTGGTGCAGGCGGCCGTGGCGTACCTCGTGGAGGAGGAAGTCCACGACGAGCTCGGCTGTCGCGCGGCTCTCCTCGTCGATCACGCGCGGCGGTGAGCCCCGGTCGGGGCGATCGGTCTCGACGACGGCGACGACCTTGGCCGGGTCGACGAGCAGGTAGGGGTCGCCGATCCTCTGCATCGGCGTCGTCAGCTGGATCGGCGCCCGCGCCGGCGGCAGCTGGGAACCGTGATGGATGTCGTGGAAGCCTTCGAGCCCGCGCGGATGCCAGCTGTTGACCTCGAGGATCACGGTGTCGGCGACGTCGAGCCACGTCTGGTTGTTGCCGACGCTGCTCCCCGGGACGAGCAGCCCGTTGGGCAGGATCGCCGCCACCTCGACCACCGCGACGTCGAGAGCGCCGTAGAACCCGGAGGCCGCATGCTGGGCGACCCGCGAGTGACGTACGTCGACGCCCTCCGGCCACTCCCGGACCAGTCCCAGTGCCTCGGGCACGGCCTTCGGTCGCCCGATTCCGGCAAACCCCGAGAAGGCCACCGTCTTCCCCGGCCCGATCCCCGCGGCCGCCTCCGCGGCACTCGCCACCCGCAAGGCGAGCGTACGGTCAAGAATCCTGTCCCCCGTCATGAGGTCGATCTTGCCGCATTCCCGGCGGTTGGAATCCCCGGTTAACCGGGTATCCCTGCACTTCTCTGGCGTTGCAACACCCGAGAAGTGCAGGAAACACCCGAGAAGTTCCGGTGATGTCAGCCGCGGACGACCTCGGCGAGGTGGGCGACGGCGTCGGCGAGAGCGACCTCGGTCTTCTCGCCGCTCTTGCGGTCCTTGACCTCGACCTTGCCCTCGACCAGGCCCTTGCCGACGGTGACGATGGTCGGGACGCCGATGAGCTCGGCGTCCTTGAACTTCACGCCGGGCGAGACCTTGGGGCGGTCGTCGTAGAGCACGTCGATGCCGGCGGCCTCAAGCTCACCGGCCAGCTTCGCTGCGGCCTCGAAGACGGCGGCGTCCTTGCCGGTCGCGACGAGGTGGATGTCGTACGGAGCGACGTTGCGGGGCCAAGCGAGACCGATGTCGTCGAGCGTGCCCTCGGCGATGGCGGCCACGGCGCGGGTGACGCCGATGCCGTAGGAGCCCATGGTGACGGTGACGAGCTTGCCGTTCTCGTCGAGCACCTGGAGCCCCAGCGCGTCGGCGTACTTGCGGCCGAGCTGGAAGACGTGGCCCATCTCGATGCCGCGGGCCAGCGTCAGCGGGCCGGAGCCGTCGGGAGCCGGGTCGCCCTCGCGGACCTCGGCGGCCTCGATGGTGCCGTCGGGGGTGAAGTCGCGGCCGGCGACCAGGTCGATGACGTGCTTGCCCTCGACGTTGGCGCCGGTCACCCAGCGGGTGCCGGTGACCACGCGCGGGTCGACCAGGTAGCGGATCCCGGACTCGGACTTCTCGCCGAGCGCCTCGGGCCCGATGTAGCCCTTCACGAGCGAGGAGTGCTTCTTCAGCTCGACGTCGTCCATGGGCTCGACCTCGATCGGCTCCAGCTGCCCCGCGAGGCGCTTGATGTCGACGTCGCGGTCACCGGGCAGGCCGATGGCGAGCGGCTCGACGGTGCCGTCGGGGTGACGCAGCGTCACCAGCACGTTCTTCAGCGTGTCGCCGGCCTCCCAGGGACGGTCTTCGCGCGGGTACGCCTCGTTGAGGTGGTCGACGAGCGTCTGGATCGTCGGGGTGTCGGGAGTGTCCTCGGCGTGGGCGGCCGGCACGTCCTCGTACGAGAGCGGCTCGGGAGCCAGCGTCGTGACCGCCTCGACGTTGGCGGCGTAGCCGCCGGGCGAGCGTACGAAGGTGTCCTCGCCGGCCTCGGAGACGGCCAGGAACTCCTCGGAGGCCGAGCCGCCCATCGCGCCGGAGGTGGCCTTGACGATGACGTACTCGAACCCGAGGCGGTCGAAGACCTTGACGTACGCCGCGCGGTGGGCGTCGTAGGCCGCCGCCAGCCCCTCGTCGGTGTAGTCGAAGGAGTAGGAGTCCTTCATGATGAACTCGCGCCCGCGCAGCAGTCCCGCACGGGGACGCGCCTCGTCGCGGTACTTCGTCTGGATCTGGTAGATGGCCAGCGGCAGGTCCTTGTAGGAGCCGTAGAGGTCCTTGACCAGGAGCGTGAACATCTCCTCGTGCGTGGGACCGAGCAGGTAGTCGGCCTCCTTGCGGTCCTTGAGCCGGAAGATGCCGTCGCCGTACTCCGTCCAGCGGCCGGTCGCCTCGTAGGGCTCGCGCGGCAGCAGCGCCGGGAAGTGCACCTCCTGGGCGCCGATCGCGGCCATCTCCTCGCGGATGATCCCCTCGACCTTGCCGAGCACGCGCAAGCCCAACGGCAGCCATGAGTAGATCCCCGGAGCGGCGCGGCGGATGTAGCCGGCACGGACAAGCAGCTTGTGGCTCGCGACCTCGGCGTCGGCGGGATCCTCACGCAGGGTCCGCACGAACAGGGTCGACATACGGGCGATCATGCGGGCAAGCGTACGGCTGACCGGACCGCTGCCGCGAACCGGTAAAAGGTGTGTTGCAACCGGGGTGCGAGAGCAAGCGTCTGAAGGGGTATGAGAACTATCAGCCCACTGGCACTGGCCCTGGCCATCCTTGCTGCTCTCATGCTCCCGGTCTCACTGATGACACCGGCTTCTGCGGCGGCCCCGACCGTCGACGTACGTCCCCTTCCTCTGCCCGTCGGCGAGAGTCCGACGGTGCCGTATCTGCATCGTCCGTCGGCCGAGTCGGTGTCGGTGGTCGATCCGACCACCGGCATGAAGACGCCGGTCGCTCTCGTGGGCGACGACCTCGACGAGTTCAAGCTGCTGGGTCGGTCCGGGAACGGCTTCGTGCTGCGGGTCACCAACCGGGACATCGACCGGATCGTCCGCGTGCAGCTCAACGTCTCGCAGAAGACCCTCGCCAACCTGCACTACTCGGCGAAGGCGCGGCTCTCGGCCGACGGCCGCTATCTGCTGCACACGTCCTACCCGGGCACCGGTGGCGTACGCGTCGTCGTGCGCGACGCCACGACCGCGGCCACGGTCGCCGGCCGCACGTTCAGGGCGGCGACCCGGCCCGAGCCGGTCGACGCGAGCGGCACGCGTGTGCTCGTGGGTGGCTTCAGTACCCCGCGCACGATGGTGTGGGACTGGAAGAGCGGGACCATCCGGACGATCGTCTCCAGGAGCGCCTACGCGGGCAGCTTCGCGTCCAACCGGCTGGCGACGTACACGAAGGACCCGTCGAACCTCGACGCCTGCTCGGTGGTCTCGACCGTCACCGCGCCCGCCACGACGCTCTGGCGCGGGTGCTTGGAGGCGGTCGCGTCGTTCTCACCCGACGGCGCCCGTTTCGCGACCAACGCGATCGAGCACGAGAACCACGCCGACGTGGTCCGCCGCCGCAGCCTCCGCGGCACGTTGCTGACCACCTACCGCAACCCCAACGGGCTGTGGATGTACGCCTGGGAGACCAACACCCGGATACTGATGCGGTCCCACCCGAGCAGCGGCACGCCATGGCTCGTGCGCTGCGAGGCCACTGACTGTGAGCGAGCCTGGCGGGCGTACTCCTGAGGGTCAGAACATGATGGTGGAGAAGCGGGCCGTCTCGAGGAAGCCGGCCCGCTCGTAGGCGCGGCGCGCGGGGGCGTTCCACTCGTTGACGTAGAGCGAGACGCGTGGGGCGATCTCGCTGCGGACGATGTCACAGACCGCGGCCATGCCGCGGGCAGCGAGGCCCTCGCCGCGGCGGTGCTCGGGCACCCAGACACCCTGGATCTGGGCGGCCTCGGGAGTCGCGCAGGCGACCTCCGCCTTGAAGACGACCTCGCCGTCCTCGATCCGGGCGAAGGACCACCCCCGGGAGATCAGCTGCAGCACCCGGGCACGGTAGAGGTCGCGGCCGCCGCCGGTCTCCGGCGAGATCCCGACCTCCTCGGTGTACATCGCCACGCACGCCGGATAGAGGGCGTCCATGTCGGCGCGGACGGTGCGGCGTACGAACGGGTCGGGCTCGACCAGGCTCTGCAGCTGCTGCTCGAGGTGCGGCTGCTCCCAGCGCTGGTCGCGCGGCGTGCCCCAGGACTCGCCGATCGATCCCCACAGCGCCCGCACCGCGGCCTGCCGCCCGACGATCGTCGAGACCGTGCGGACCCGGCTGCGGGCCCGCTCACCGAAGGCGTACGCATCCTCCTCGGTGGCCTGGATGGGGACCAGGTTGGCGCCGACGTGACAGGCCGCGACCAGGTCGCCGCCGTCCCATCGGCCCCAGATCTCACCGCCGAGCCAGCGCGGCTCGAGGTTGGTGGTGCGCGCCCGGTACTCCGCGAACACGTTGACCACCGGATCCTGCGCGGTCAGGTCGAGGAACGCGCTGAGATCACCCGCGTGCAGCGGGCGGATCCCCTGGCGCGTCGTCAGCATGTCTCCGAGCCTAGGGCCAATCCGGTTGTACGTCGCCCTCCGGCTCGCGGACCGGATCAGGCGCTGGTCAAATCCCAAAGGTGCGTTCGATCGTGTGCATTCGCTCGCGGATGGTCTTGAGACGTACGTCCTGGCCGGCCTCGCCGGTGTCTCCCCAGACCGCCCGGCCCACCATCACGCCACGGGCGCCGAGCGCCTTGACCCGCGGCAGCCGTTCGCTGAAGTCGTCCCAGCCCATCCCGTCGGACCGCGCGACCCAGGAAGCCCTTCCGAGGTCGGCCCGCTCGATGTTCTCCAGGCCCTCGTCGTTGACCTTGAGCTTGAGCACGACGCCGCCACACTGTGACCGCGTGGCGAGAGCGGCCAGATCCTCGAGGCAGCCCGGCGTCGTGCAGTACGGCTCGAGGAAGACCCGGTCATAGCCGGGGAGACGCTCCAGGATGTCGAGGGCCATCCGCGCGCACTCGGTCTGGTGGTCGTCGAACCCGACCTTCACCGCGTCCGTCGATCTCTGCGGGACGACGAGCTCACCGACGGCCTCGATGTCCGGGAGCCCGGCGCAGGCGAGCTCGCGGCGTACGTCGCCGTGGCCCTGCGTGGGACGCACGACGATGCCCCAGCCGGGGGTGTCGGCCACCAGATCGAGGATGTCGGGCCGGATGTCGGAGGAGTCCGGGGTGCGGAACAGCGCATCGTCTGCGTGATCGATGGCAAGCCAGAAATTGGTCAACGTTGTCGCCAGTCTGAAGAGGGAAACAGAGACGTGTGGAGGCGCTAGGCGAAGCCTAGACAGCCCGGCGGCGCATCAGTGGCATCTCGGGTTAATTGCAGATTGCGCGCCGCCGGTCAGTACTCGCCGCCGTCTGCGACGACACACTGTCCGTTGATCGCACCGGCCATGTCGGAGGCGAGGAAGACGCAGACCTTCGCGACGGCGTCGGCGGTGACGAACCGGTGTCCGGGGATGCGCGCGGCCCGGTAGGAGATGTACTGGTCGACGGTCACCCCCTCCTTGCGGGCGTGCTTGACGAAGACCTGCCGCGACGACTCGCTCCACATCGGGCCGGGAGCGACGACGTTGGCCCGGACGATGCCCTCCTCCTCCTGCGCGATCGCCTGGGCGAGCCCGGTCAGCGCGTGCTTGGACACGCCGTAGGCGGCCCGTCGCGACGGCGTACGGATCCCGAACACGGAGCTGACCAGGACGACCGCGCCGGACCTGGCCGCCCGAAGCTTCGGCAGCGCGAGCGAGGCCGTGCGCCACACCGAGGTCAGGTTGAGGTCGAGGGTGAGCTGCCACTCGGACCGGTCGATCTCGGCGACCGTGTCGGGACTGGGGTTGATGCCGGAGCAGTTGATGAGCCCCGACAGCGTCTCGAACCCGGCGAGCGTCTCGGCCAGGGCGTCCACGCCGTCGTCGGTGGTCAGGTCACCCTCCACCCGCGCGACCGCCCCGGTCTCGTCGGCGAGGTAGGCCAGCTCGGTGGTGCGGCTGTAGGCGTGCAGGATCACCGGGGTGCCCTCCGCGCTGAGCCGGCGCGCGACCGCGCTGCCGAGGTCGCCGGTCGCGCCGAGGACGAGCACGGGAGCTCGCGGCGGGGTGCCTGACTCAGACGCTGTGCTCATGGCGCTCCTTGATCCGGTGGATCGCCGACCTCACCACGTCCTGATGGGCGGGCGGCAGACCAGTGAGACCCTCGAGATGGCTCACGCAAGTGATATCACCCATTTGCCCGAGCCGGTACGCGGTAATCGGAATCGCCGGGGCGAGGGTCGGATGATGCAGCCGATGGACCAGGGCGTCGGTGATGTCGGTGCCCCAGCCGAGCACGTCGCGCTCGCGGGCGACCGCGCCGGGGTCCTCCTCACGGTTCAGGATCTCGAGGTAGCCGTCGACCGAAACCCGGCCGCGCAGGATCAGCTGGAACATCGCCGCCTTCCGCAGGAACAGCGACCGGAACGCCTCCAGCACGAACTCCAGCTCGTCCCAGTAGCGCTCGGGCGCCTGGTCGAGGAGGTCGCCATAGTCCTCGCGCTCCTCGGTCAGATAGAGGCAGATCAGCCGGTCCATCCAGGACAGGCTCTCGCGTACGCTCAGCCGGGCCACCGCGTCCAGGTCACCGGGCTGGAACCCGGCCTTGAGGAACGTCATCACCAGCGGCCCCATGTGCATGTCCGCGAAGCGGGCGCCGTCCAGGGCCATCCCGTGCCCGTCGCGCAGCCGGTCGCGGATGCCCTCGGCGACGAAGTACTGGTAGAAGGTCTCGTGGGCGAACTCCGCCGACTCCACCCCGTCCCTGGTCCGCCCGGTCACGCCGAAGACCTCGGAGTGGTCGAGCAGGTCGGCGATCCATTCGTACGTCAGGAAGTCCCGCTGCCGGGTGATGTCGAGGTCGCGCTGCAGGTTGGCGAAGAGCCACTCCGAGACGCGCGGGACCGGGATCAGGTCCTGCTCCTGCGAGGTCGGCTCGTCCATCCCGGTGAACAGGTCCCAGGCGATGTCGCGGTAGGTCTGGAACCGCACCCGACTGGGGATGCGTGAGCTCTTCCGGTCCCACGGCTGACCGCAGACGTGCTTGAGATGGACGGTGTAGCCGTCCCACTGGGTCCGGGGTGCCGGAGCGCCCTCCTCGAGGGAGGCGTAGAGCTGCTTGAGGACCATCGGGGTCGCGGGGAAGAACCCGCCGCCGCGCTCCATCTCCGCAGCCAGGTTGCGCAGCCTGTCGTCGCCGCCGCGCTCCTCGCCGAGGGCGCGCACCTCGACCGGCGAGATCGGCTCGACGCGTACGACCATCGCCGACTCGACCCCGAGATCCTCCAGCCGCGCCGGGCTGCGCAGCTGTTCGGCGAGCTCGTCGCGCTCGGTCTGCAGGTTGCGCTTGCTGATCACCACGAACCGTCCGCCGCGGCCGAAGGCGGAGCGCAGCTCGCTCAGGTCGGGGCGGGTGACACCGTGCTCCTCGGCGCTGGAGGAGATCAGGTCGAAGTCGTCGATCACGATCGGCGAGCGGTCCTCGTCGACCAGGGCGCCGTAGTCGACCGCGCCGTCGCGCAGGCTGATGTAGCGCACCTGCTCCTGCGAGGCGGTCCACTCCCGGGTCTCCACCGTCTTTCCCGAGCCGGAGGGGCCGGTGAGGAAGAAGAGGTTGGACTCGGTGTTGCCCAGCCAGCGGCCCAGCGCCTCGATGAGCGGGATCGTGGGCTGCTGCGTCGTCAGTCCGCTCAGCGCCGCCACCCGTGCCCGCGGGAAGGTCAGCCGGGAGCTGGTGGGAGGAACCGGGGCCGCCGGTGTGGCCGGGGCCAGCACGGGCCCGGGCACCACGGTGTCCTCTCCGCGCCAGGCGTACGCCTTCCACCACTTCGCCTGCCAGATGCCGGTGTTCTTCCGGATCCACTCGCCCCGATGGGCCGGGTCGAGGGTGCGGGGCACCGCGCCGCCGACCACGCGGATGAGCTCGTCGAGCGGCATCAGCTTCGAGCCGGACGTACGCCGGTAGAAGGTGCTCCGGGCCATCGCCACACCGGCGCCACCATCAGCTTTTCCGGTCACCTGCCGGACCCAGGCGCGCAATTCACCGTTGAACTGCTCTGGTGAGAGAGATTCGTCGGTCATTTCCCCTCACCGATTCGCCCGCGTTCGCGGTTGAGAGTATCTCGCAGGCGTCCCACTTCTGTCCCAGAAACGTCCCAACTCACCTGGGACTGTCTTCACATCGTCCCCACTCCCACCCGCCCTCTGGCGAGACGGATGTGGCCTCCGCCACCGTGGAGTTGTCCCCATCAGGGACAGCGCCGGCCCCACCTACGGGCCCCACCGCTGAAGGAGATGATGACCATGAGGAACCACAAGTTCAGCATCGCCACCTTCGCCGTCACGCTTCTTGTCGTGTTCGGCTTCAACCAGCTGCTCAGCGCCGAGCCGCCCACGTGCCAGGCAGCCGCCGGCACCTCGTCCGTGTCCGTCGTCCTCACGGAAGGAGTGCTGTCATGATCAGCAACTTCATGCGCCCCGGCGAAACCGTCCGGGCCCGCGGCGGCACCCGCTCCGGAAAGCGCGGTGTCGTCGTCGCCACCGCCGCCGGCCGCACCAAGGTCCGCTTCAACGGCAGCGGCGGCACCCGCTGGGTGCGCACTGGCAACCTGACCTCCACCGGCAGCGGCTCGCTGTCCTGGATCCTGCCGGTCAAGGCCGCACTCGTCCTGTTCCTGGTCGTGCCGGGCATCCGGTTCGTCGTCGTCCACCTGTGGACTCACGGCGGACTGGACGGATTCGCCACGGCCCTCGGAAACCAGATGGGCCAGGCCGCACTCGCCTGGGGCCACCTGATCACCACGGACCCGGTCGGAGCACTCCTCCACCTCGGGTTCCTCGGCGTGGTCTCCAGGCTGATGCACTGGTGAGGCCACACGCTCTTCGAGACGTACACAGGGGGACGCCTCGGAGCAGAAGAAGGAAAGCCCGGTTCGACTGAGGACCGGGCTTCCTGCGTACGCGGGCTCGGCAATGCCACTTCTGTCGAAACGGATGCTCGACCGAGACGCCGACGGTAGATTTGCTGGACTCCGGCGGGACTGGATCGGGACTCATCCAGGACGCGAAGAGGCGACTTCAGGGGAGGACGAGATGGCCCTCGACCCTGAATACAGTCCGGCCACCCTCAATCGCGAACTCCGTACGTGGGTGAAGAACTGGACCGGCAGGGGCATCGGGCAGATCGCACGAGACGCCAACATCAGCAACAGTCGCGCGTACGCCGTCACCGCCAACTCCAACCTCGTCCCCCGCGACATCTTGCTCGCGATCGTGCGCGCCTCGGTTCCGCCCACCTATGTCATCGAGGAGCGCACCCGGTGGATCCTTCGGTGGTCCAGTGAGTGGGAGCGGCGCTGGGAGATTGCCGAAGCCACGAGCCGTGGCGAGAGCCTGAAGCTGCCGCCACCCGAGCCGGCACTCGTGCATTCATCGGAACCGCCCCCGCAGCCCAACACTGTCGTGAAGCTCGCCCCGGAGATCGTCCTTCCCGTACTGGAGGAACGAATCACCGACAGGGCCGTCCGACGCATCGCCTCGAAGCATGTCTACGTCGCCAGGCAGCCGCTCCCGGTCGGTTATCACAAACGCAGCCCCATCAGCGTCTACATCGATCTGCACTCCGCTTCGTGCTCCCCTCGCTACCGCGAGGAGCTCGCGCAGTTCCTCGCCGGTCGGGTACGCCGCGCGGTCGGCGGCCTCGATCCCGCGCGGACAGTCATCGCAACCGCCCGTGCAGGAAACATCCTGGTCGGCAGTCGGGTCGCCGAGCTCTGTGGTGTGCCCTTCCTGATGGTTCGCACCAGCGATCTCCCTCCACGCTTCGGCTATCCCATCGAGCGCAACATCGGCGAAGAGATCGGGGCGGTCATCGGCACCGACATCGAGGCGATCATCGTCGATGACATCGTGATGAGCGGTCTTGTCCCGAGCGTGGCCAACCTTCTGCGCGTCCATGAAGGTATCCAGACCACGCGATGCTTCAGCATCTTCCACCGCGCCGACCTCGGCAGCAGCGACAAGCTCGAGGACGTCGAGATCACGCTCGACTCTGCGTTCTCGATCGACAATGAACTTGTTGCAGTCCTGGAAGGCCTCGCCGAACGCCACGCCTGAGCCGCCGCGACGCGTCGGCCCTTACCCAAACTTCAAAGTCCTTCTGGGAAACGCGGACGATCTCTGTTCAATCCGACTTCGAGGGGGCTAACTTCCTCTTGTCAGATGCCATGTCCCCCAAATCGGCTGGCTTGTAGCACTGCCTCCTAGAAAGCCTCCGATGATCGATATCGAGATGGTGGTCAACCTTCATGTGACCGAACGGTGCAACTACCGCTGCACCTACTGTTTCGGCAAGTGGGGACTCCTCCAAGAGTCCAGCGCAGAGACAAGCGCATGGGCCGACACGGATGAAGCTTGCCGCATCATGTCGGATCTTGCCGATAAGTTCCGGCTCGACCGCGGCCCCGACTGCCTCATCCGGTTCAACTTCGTGGGAGGCGAGCCCGCGTTGCTCCCTAACATCGGTGACCTCATCGAGTACGCCCGGGAGACATTGAAGGCACGAGTCTCGTACGTCTCCAACGGGCTCATGCTTATGCATCGAAAATTCGACGCTGAATGGACCGTTAGGAACATAGACATCGTCGGGATCAGCGTGGACTCGTCCCTGCCACAAACGAACCTCAAGATCGGGCGTAAGACTCGCAGCGGTGATGCTTTCGACCTCGGTAAGGTGGCGGATCGCATAGAGGCGGTCCGCAAGGCCGCGCAAGACAGGAACGTCGCCGCACCAGTGATCAAGGTGAACACCGTCGTCAGCGAACTGAACGTGGGTGAGGACTTCGAGAATGTTCTCACGGCGATCGCGCCAGACCGCTGGAAGATCCTCAAGATGCTCCCGGTCTACTCCTCGAAGACCGCCATCAGCGACGACGACTTCAGGGAGTTCGCGCGAGAACAGCGGAAGTTCGTGCCGGACCGCCCAGATTTCAAGGGCGTCATCATCACGACCGAGGACAACGACGAGATGACTGGCTCGTACGCCATGGTCGACCCACTTGCCCGATTCTTCTGGTACGACGACATCCCCGAGAACGGATACAAGTACTCAGCCCCAATGACCGAGGTCTCGGTCGAGGACGCCTGGGACGAGGTTCCATGGGACCAACAGAAGTTCAACGCTCGCTACACCCAACTCATGCCCAGCGTGGACCTAACAGAACCCCAAGTCGCTGCTGCCGCCGTTTCATCGCCAACCGCGGCGCCTCAGCCTGTTGCCGAACCGACAGCGTCCCGCAAACCAGTTCATGCTTGATACATGCTCCGTCCAGCGACCGTCCGGAGTTAGACCGGGATCAGTCCCGGAACCGAATCGGTCTGTCCTGACCTGATCCATTCTTCGTCCTGCCCTCTCGTGCCCCGAGCGGACGAGCGCCACCCTGGAGGTGTCTCCTTTCGAGACAACGTAGAAACCAGCCAGGGGGTCCGCGATGAACCACAAGTCCAGCTTCGTCGTCTTCGCCATCACGCTGATGATCGTCTTCGGGATCAGCCAACTGCTCACTCCAGATCAGGGCGATTGCTCGGCAGTCGCCCGCGCCACGTACGCCTCAGGCCTTCCCGTGGAGGTGAGGCGCTGATGACCGCCAGGCGACTGCAGCCCGGCGATGTGGTCCGGGCGCAGCGTACGATCCCGCTTCGGTTCAGCGACCGGCTCGCCGGCCGCGGAGTCCGGAGCGGCAGGCACGGGGTCGTCATCGCGACCGATGGGCGCAAGGCCAGGGTGACTTTCGACGGCCGCCGGTACGGCGGCACTGGCTGGGTTCGCAGCCGCAACCTCGGAGTCGTCTCCCGAGCCCCGCGACCGCTGGCCTGGATCGTGCCGGTCAAGGCTGCGCTCGTCGTGTTCCTGGGCGCACCTGCCATCCGGTTCATCGTCGTCCACGTCTGGACCCACAGCGGATTCGACGGGTTCGGCACCGCCATCGGAAACCAGGTGGGCGAGGGGATGCTCGCCTGGGGCCAGGTGGCCACCACCGACCCGTACCGAGCAGTGCTCTATCTCGGGTTCCTCGGCGTCGTCTCGAGGCTGATGCGCTGGTGAGACAAGAGGCCCGGTCCGACGGTTCGGACCGGGCCTTCTTGCGTCTGCGCCACGGGATGCTGACCGAGGTAACTCGGTGGGTGCGCACTGCCTTCGTGGAGTTCCACGAAGGAAGCGACCGTTCACCGAGTTACCTCGGTGAACATCCAGCCACCTCAGCCGCTGACGGACACCTGCGCGCCGGCGCCCTCGACGGGCTCCATGCCCTCGGCGATCTTCAGCGCCTCCTCGATCAGGGTCTCGACGATGGCGGCCTCGGGGACGGTCTTGATGACCTCGCCCTTGACGAAGATCTGGCCCTTGCCGTTGCCGGAGGCGACGCCGAGGTCGGCTTCGCGGGCCTCACCGGGGCCGTTGACGACGCAGCCCATGACCGCGACCCGCAGCGGGACCTCGAGGCCGTCGAGACCCGCGGTGACCTGCTCGGCGAGCGTGTAGACGTCGACCTGCGCACGACCACAGCTCGGGCAGGAGACGATCTCGAGGCGGCGCGGCTTGAGGTTGAGCGACTCCAGGATCTGGATGCCGACCTTGACCTCCTCGACCGGCGGCGCGGAGAGCGAGACGCGGATGGTGTCGCCGATGCCCTGGCTGAGCAGATGACCGAAGGCGACCGAGGACTTGATCGTGCCCTGGAAGGCCGGACCGGCCTCGGTGACACCGAGGTGGAGCGGCCAGTCACCGGCCTCGGCGAGCAGCTCGTAGGCCCGCACCATCACGACCGGGTCGTTGTGCTTGACCGAGATCTTGAAGTCCTGGAAGCCGTGCTCCTCGAAGAGCGAGGCCTCCCAGATGGCCGACTCGACCAGCGCCTCGGGGGTGGCCTTGCCGTACTTCTCCAGCAATCGCTTGTCGAGCGAGCCCGCGTTGACGCCGATCCGGATCGAGGTGCCGTGGTCCTTGGCGGCCGCGGCGATCTCCTTGACCTGGTCGTCGAACTTGCGGATGTTGCCCGGGTTGACCCGGACCGCGGCGCAGCCGGCCTCGATGGCGGCGAAGACGTACTTCGGCTGGAAGTGGATGTCGGCGATGACCGGGATCTGCGACTTCTTCGCGATCGCGGGCAGCGCGTCGGCGTCGTCCTGGCTCGGGCAGGCCACCCGGACGATGTCGCAGCCCGACGCGGTGAGCTCGGCGATCTGCTGCAGCGTGGAGTTGACGTCGGAGGTGAGCGTGGTCGTCATCGACTGCACGGAGATGGGGCTCTCGCTGCCGACGCCCACCGACCCGACCTTGATCTGGCGGGTCTTGCGGCGAGGAGCGAGCACCGGGGCGGGTGCCTCCGGCATACCGATGTCTGTCGGCGTGGGGATCGACGTCATGTCTACCAATCTTACGGGCGGGTCAGGCTTGGAGATGAAGTGGGACGACGAGGTCGGCGACGATCAGGACAACACCCATCACCAGGAGTGCCGAGGCCACGACGTACGCCACCGGCAGCAGCTTCGCCGGGTCGGCATGTCCCGGTTCGGGCCGCCGGAAGACCTTGGCGAAGGCACGACGGATGCCCTCCCACAGCGCCGTCGCGATGTGACCGCCGTCGAGGGGCAGCAGCGGGACGAAGTTGAAGATGCCGATGAACAGGTTGAACCCACCGACCAGGAACGCGAAGCTGGCGACCTTCTCGCCGACGTCGAGGCCCTCGTGGGCCGCGATCTCACCGGCGATGCGGCCACCGCCGACGATGCTGACCGGGCTGTCGGCCGAGCGCTCCTCGACACCGACGATCGCGAGCGCGACGTGCCAGACCTTGACCGGCAGCCTCAGCAGCGAGTGGACGGCGTTCTCGGCCATCACACCCATCTCCTTGAGCGCGTAGACCGGCCCCTCCTTGGTCGTGACCACGTGCGACTCGGGCGACATCCCGAAGAAGCCGACCTTCGCGGTCTCCGGGTCGGCGCTGGTGTCGTCGAGGTCCTTGACCCGCTCCTGCACGACGGTCTGGGTGTGCAGCGTCATCTGTTCGCCGTCGCGCTCGATGACGATGGTGGCCTCGCGGTCCATGTTGTCGCGGATCAGCTCCTGGGCGACCGCCCACGAGGTCAGCTCGGTGCCGTTGAACGAGATCAGCTCGTCGCCGGGCTTCAGACCTGCGTCGGCGGCCGGGGTCGGCTTGTCGCTGGCGCGGCACTCGCGGCCCTGGTCCTCCCAGCTCAGCAGGCACTCCTGCAGGCTCGAGACCACCGGATGACCCTTGTCGACGACGTTCTCGCGGACCCCGTAGATCCCGAAGACGCCCCAGAGCACGAAGAACGCGATCGCGATGTTCACCGTGGGCCCGCCGGCCATCACGATGACCTTCTTCCACCACGACATCTTGTAGAACAGCCGCGGCTCGTCCTCGGGACGGATCAGCTCCCACTCGGCCGAGCGCGCGTCGCTGATCAGCTGGGTGAACATGCCGGTGTTGGACTTGCGCACCTTGAGCGCGCCGTCCTCGGTGCGCTCCCCCAGCTGGTCGGCACCGGGCGGCAGCATCCCGACGATCTTGACGTACCCACCGAGCGGGATCGCCTTGAGGCCGTACTCCGTCTCGCCGACCTGCTTGGACCACACCGTCGGCCCGAAGCCGATGAAGTACTGGGTCACCTTCCCGCCGAACGCCTTCGCCGGGATCATGTGGCCGAGCTCGTGGAGCCCGATCGAGACCAGGATCGCGAGAATGAAGCCGATCACGGCCAGCGTGTAGAGCAAGTAGCTCATGGACGGGTCTCCAGGATCCGAGTGGTCTCCTCGCGCGCCCAGGCGTCGGCGGCGAGCACGTCCTCGATGGTGAGGGTGCTTTCAGAGCGTACGCCGTGATGCCTCGCCATCACCTCCGCAATCGTGTCCACGATGCCGGTGAACGGGATCCGGCCCTCGTGGAAGGCATCCACGCAGACCTCGTTGGCGGCGTTGTAGACCGCGGGGTGGGTGCCGCCGCGGGTGCCGGCCTCGCGGGCGAGGCGTACCGCGGGAAAAGCGGAGTCGTCGAGCGGCTCGAAGCGCCAGTCGGCGGCCTTGGTCCAGTCGATCGGCGTCTCGGCGTCCGGCACCCGATCGGGCCATGCCATCCCCATCGAGATCGGCACCAGCATCGTCGGCAGCCCGAGCTGGGCGACGACCGCGCCGTCGGTGAACTCGACCATCGAGTGGATGTACTGCTGCGGGTGGACGACGACCTCGATCCGGTCGAAGGGTACGTCGAAGAGCAGATGGGCCTCGATGACCTCCAGACCCTTGTTGACCAGAGTGGCGGAGTTGGTCGTGATCACCCGGCCCATCGCGAAGTTGGGGTGCTTGAGCGCCTGCGCCGGCGTGACCTGGGCGAGCTCGTCGCGGGAACGGCCGCGGAACGGGCCGCCGGACGCGGTCAGCACCAGCTTGCGTACCTCCTCGGCGCGGCCGGCGCGCAGCGACTGGGCGATCGCGGAGTGCTCGGAGTCGACCGGGACGATCTGCCCCTCCCCAGCGACCCGCTTGACCAGCGGACCGCCGATGATCAGCGACTCCTTGTTGGCCAGGGCGAGCGTGTTGCCCGCCTCCAGCGCGGCCAGTGTCGGGCGGAGGCCGACGGCGCCGGTGATCCCGTTGAGCACCACGTCGGCGGGCAGGGCGGCGGCCTCGACCGAGGCATCCTCCCCCAGCCCGGAGACCTTGGGCGCGAACTCGGCCACCTGCGCCTCGAACAGCTCCTTGTTGGCCCCGCCCGCGGTCAACGCCACGACCCGGAACCGATCCGGGTTGGCCCGCACCAGGTCGAGGGCCTGGGTGCCGATGGACCCGGTCGAGCCGAGGATCACCACGTCGCGTGGTCGCTGCTCATTCACCCACCCATCTTCCCAGCAGAGGCTGAGAAGGCGCCAAGCGGCGGCCGCTGCGGACCGGAAAAACGCCGGTGAAATAGCAGCAGCCCCGGACTCCCCCACGGGTCCAGGGCTGTGCATGAAACGTTTTGCAACGTCTGGTCACAATTAAGCCACAAAGATGCACGTAAAGGCAAATCCCAAAACGGGCGTCCCAGTTAAATCCCCGTCAGACCAGGGCCAGCTAGATCAGCGGCGCCAGGATGACGCCGAGCCGCGGCGTGACGTGGCGGACCCAGGACTCGGTCAGGTGCGAGTCGTCGTAGTAGGTGACCTTCTCCCCCACGACCAGCGGGCAACGGTCATCGGCGCACACGAATCGCTGGGTGTCGACGTACGCGGCCTCGGTGCCCTTCAGGGCCGCCTCGGTGAGCTCGTTGCTGCTGGTCTCCCGCGAGTCCGGGTCGCTGAGGCAGGAGCTCTGGTCGGCCTCGGGGGCACTGATGCAGTCGGCGGGGTTCTGGTCGACCTTGGGCACGTCGCCGAGGACGACCACCTTGCGGGAGATCTCCCGATATGCCTTCACGGTGCTGCGCACCGCGCGCGACCACTGCTCGTCACGGTCCATCCCGTCGTACGTCTTCGGCATGAAGAGCTGACCGCGAGCCGTCGAGACGATCGTGTCGGGGTCGAGGCGCTCGAGGCGGTCCGCGGACCAGTCGCGGAAGTCGTCGCACTCGGCCTGGGTCATCTTCTTGCCGCGGTGCTGGACCGGATAGGGGGCGCAGCCGACCTTCACGACCGGCACGACCCGGAAGCCGTTCTCCTTGCCGAGGCCGTCGAAGGCGGACAGCCACATGCCGGCGTGGGAGTCGCCGACGACGGCGACGGTCTTCTTCGCGTCGGTGTCGCCGAGGGTGCAGTCGGTGCCGCGGGTGTCTCCGTAGTTGGCGTAGCAGTCGCCGTACGACTTCTGCCACCGGTCCTCGGTGATCTCCTCGCCGAGCACGGCAGGCGGGATCGGGCCACCGCGGTCGGCGATGTCGAGGGCGGCGCGGAGCTCGCGCTGCACCTGCGGCGGGCCGCCGGTCTCGGCAGCGGTGTCGGGGACCTCGTTGGCCGCGAACCACGCCTGCGCCTCGTCGGCCCGCTCCTTCTCGGCGTACGCGGCATAGCCGGTCGTCAGCCAGCCGCTGCCGACCGCCAGCACGAGCGCCGCCGGCCACAGGGCCAACGAGCGCAGCCCGTGGGACAACATGGGCACCTGCTTGCGCTGGAACGGGAGCTCGATGAAGCGGTGGCTCAGGGCGGAGAGGAGCAGCGCCGCAGCGACCGCGACCGTCATCTCGAGCGCGGCATTGCCGAGGTGGAGGAATTCCGGCGCGAGAACGATCAGCGGCCAGTGCCACAGGTAGAGGGAGTAGGAGATGTCGCCGACATACCGCAGCGGGCGGATCGCGAGCAGCTTCGCGGTCGGGGCGTTGGCGCCGGAGGCGAGCAGCGCGACCGTGCCGAGGGTGGGCACCAGCGCCTGCCAGCCGGGGAACGGGGTGGCCTCGCTGAACACGACGGTGGCGACCAGGATCGCCGCGGCTCCGCCGAGGCCGGCGGCGATGCTCGCGGCGCCCTTGAGCCGGCCGCCCCAGCAGGCCAGCAGCGCGCCGGCGGCGAGCTCGTAGGCGCGCGCCGGGGTGGAGAAGTAGGCGGCGGTCGGGTTCTCGCCGGTGGCGTAGATCGACCAGGCCAGGCTCGCGACCGCGATCACCGCGGCGACGACGGTGAAGCCCTTGCGTCCGAGCCGCGGGATGAGCAGGAGCGCCAGCACCGGCCAGACGAGGTAGAACTGCTCCTCCACCGAGAGCGACCAGTAGTGCTGGAAGGGCGAGGGCTCGCTGGGCTGGAAGTACTGCACCCCCTCGGCCGCGAAGTGCACGTTGGCCAGGAAGAACGCCGCCCAGGTGCCGTCAGTGGCCGCGTCGGTGAGCCTCGTGGTGGGCAGCTGCCAGGCGGCGTACGCCAGGACGACCAGGATGACGAGAGTGGCTGCCGGCAGGATCCGGCGGGCGCGGCGCGCGTAGAAATGCGGGATGCTGACCGTTCCCGATGTGTCAGCCTCGCGCAGCAGCAGGGTGGTGATCAGGAAGCCGGAGAGGACGAAGAAGACGTCGACGCCGACGAACCCGCCCTCGGTGTGCGGGATGCCCGCGTGGGCAGCGACGACCAGGCCTACGGCAACGGCCCGGAGACCTTGGACATCTGTCCGCCACTGCTTGGCTGACATGTGGGGTGCACCTCGTGTGGGGGTTCGGCTGCTTCCATTGCTGGGTCCGAGTCGCGGAGGTACGCGAAACGGCGCTCGATGCTTTCACGGACGCCACCGGCCCGCACATCGAGGGTCGCACGCCCACACGTTTGTCTAGCGGATTACTCGCCGATGAAGGACATGACGTGCTTGATCCGGGTGTAGTCCTCGAACCCGTAGACGGAGAGGTCCTTGCCGTAGCCGGAGTGCTTGAAGCCGCCGTGGGGCATCTCGGAGATGTAGGGGATGTGGGTGTTGATCCACACCACGCCGAAGTCGAGGCGCTTGCTGACCCGCAGGGCGGTGGCGTGGTCCGTGGTCCACACGCTCGACCCGAGGCCGTAGTCGACGTCGTTGGCACATCTGAGCGCCTCGGCCTCGTCGGCGAACCGCTGCACGGTGATCACCGGACCGAAGATCTCCTGCTGAATCTGCTCGTCGTCCTGACGGAGCCCAGCCAAGACCGTGGGCTGGTAGAAGTAGCCGTTCTCACCGCCCTCGACCCGTGCCGGCGCCCCGCCAGCCGCGATCGTGGCGTGGTCCGGGAGGCGGTCGACCATGCCCGCGACCCGGGCGAGCTGGCCGGGGTTGTTGAGCGCGCCGACGTCGGTGTTGTCGCCGGGAAGACCGACGGTGGTGCTGCGGGCCGCCTCGGCGAGCGCCGCGACGAACTCGTCATGGATGCCTTCCTGCACCAGCACCCGGGTCGCGGCCGTGCAGTCCTGGCCCGCGTTGAAGTAGCCCGCCGCGGCGATGCCGGCGACCGCCTTGTCGATGTCGGCGTCGTCGAAGACGATGACCGGCGCCTTGCCGCCGAGCTCGAGATGGACCCGCTTGACGTCCTGCGCCGCGGTCGCGGCGACCTCCATGCCTGCACGCACCGAGCCGGTGATGGCGACCATCTGAGGCGTCTTGTGCCGGATCAGCGCGCGGCCGGTGTCGCGGTCGCCGGTGACGAGGTTGAGCACGCCCGGCGGCAGGAACTCCTGAGCGATCTCGGCCAGCAGCGCGGAGCTGGCCGGGGTGGTGTCGGAGGGCTTGAGGACGACTGTGTTGCCGGCGGCCAGGGCCGGGGCGATCTTCCACGACATCATCGCGAGCGGGTAGTTCCACGGCGTGACCTGCCCGATCACGCCGATCGGCTCGCGACGGATCCAGGAGGTGTGGTCCTGGAGGTACTCCCCCGCGCTCTTCCCCTCCAGGGTCCGCGCGGCGCCGGCGAAGAAGCGGAAGTGGTCGATCGTCGGAGGCAGCTCCTCCTCCAGGGTCAGCTGGAACGGCTTGCCGGTGTCCTTGACCTCCACGGCGGTCAGCTCCTCGGCCCGGGCCTCCATCGCGTCGGCGATCCGGAGCAGAGCCAGGCTGCGCTCCTGGGGTGTGGTCTCGCCCCAGGTCTCGAAGGCCGATGCGGCCGCTGCGTACGCCTGGTCGACGTCGGTCTCCCCCGACATCGCCGCCTGCGCGTAGACCTCGCCGGTGGCGGGGTCGACGACGTCGTACGTCGCGGCGTCGGCGGCCTCACGCAGCTCGCCGCCGATCACGTTCCTGAAGGTCTGGTCAGCCATGCGGTAGAGACTAACTCCTTCTCGTAACAGGGATGTCACAACTGAATCCGAAGGGGAATTCCTGCTTTGCTACTGATTCGCTTGCGAAAGCGAGAGGCGGTGGGTGACCATTGGGTCATGACCGGCAACCACGAGCAGCTGCAGCGCGACGCCAAGGACCATCTCTGGATGCACTTCACGCGGCATTCGAGCTACGCAGAGGCCGACGTGCCGATCATCGCCAGGGGTGAGGGCGCCTACATCTACGACATCGAGGGCAACCGCTACCTCGACGGTCTCGCGGGGCTCTTCGTCTCCCAGGTCGGCCACGGCCGCGCGGAGCTCGCCGACGCGGGCGCCGAGCAGGCCAAGCAGCTGGCCTTCCACCCGCTGTGGTCCTACGCGCACCAGCCGGCGATCGAGCTGGCCGCACGGCTGGCCTCACTCGCCCCCGGCGACCTGAACCGGGTCTTCTTCACCAACTCCGGCTCCGAGGCCGTCGAGACCGCGTGGAAGCTGGCCAAGAACTACTTCAAGCTGCGCGGGAAGCCGGGCAAGCACAAGGTGATCGGGCGCAACATCGCCTACCACGGCACCACGCACGGAGCGCTGTCGATCACCGGCCTGGCCGACATCAAGGCGCCGTTCGAGCCGCTGGTCCCCTCGACCTTCCGGGTGCCGAACACCAACATCTACCGGGCCTCGGAGATCACCGGTGGACTGATGGACGGGAGCGACCCGGAGGCGTTCGGACGCTGGTGCGCCGATCAGATCGAGGTCGTGATCCGCGCCGAGGGCCCCGACACCGTGGCCGCGGTCTTCCTGGAGCCGGTGCAGAACTCGGGCGGCTGCTTCCCGCCTCCCCCGGGCTACTTCCAGCGGGTGCGGGAGATCTGCGACGAGTACGACGTGCTGCTCGTCTCCGACGAGGTCATCTGCGCCTACGGGCGCCTGGGCACGATGTTCGGCTGCGAGCGGTTCGGCTACGTGCCCGACATGATCACCTCCGCCAAGGGGCTGACCTCGGGATACGCGCCGCTGGGCGCCACGATCATCTCCGACCGGCTGATGGCCCCCTTCCTCGAGGGCGAGGAGACCTTCTACCACGGCTACACCTTCGGCGGTCACCCCGTCTCCACCGCTGTGGCGATGGCAAACCTCGACCTCTTCGAGGCCGAGGACCTGCTCGGCAACGTACGCCGCAACGAGGCCGCCTTCCGCTCCACCCTGGAGAAGCTGAAGGACCTGCCGGTCGTCGGCGATGTACGCGGCACCGGCTACTTCTACGGCATCGAGCTGGTCAAGGACCGCGCGACCAAGGAGACCTTCACCGAGGAGGAGTGCGAGCGGATCCTCTACGGGTACGTCTCCAAGGCGCTGTGGTCCGAGGGCCTCTACTGCCGCGCCGACGACCGCGGCGAGCCGGTCATCCAGCTCTCCCCGCCGCTGACCGTGGGCCAGGCCGAGTTCGACGAGATGGAGCAGATCCTGCGCCGGGTGCTGGAGAAGGCCTCGACGATGCTCTGACCTTGCTCACCGCTGGATGCGTGGCCACGGCGACTGCTCCTCGAGGGCATAGGCGAGCTCGAGGAGCGTCCGCTCGTCGCCGTACGCCGCGGAGAGCTGGACGCCGATCGGCAGCCCCTCCTCGCTGAGCCCCATCGGCAGCGAGATCGCCGGCGCACCGGTGATGTTCTGCAGCGGCGTGAACGCGACGTGACGACGGAGCCGGTCGACGAGGTCCTCGAACGGCACGTTCGGGGACAGATGACCCAGCGGCGGGGTGACGCCGGCGACGACCGGGCACAGGACCACGTCGTGATGGTCGAAGACCTTGGCGTAGGCCGCCGCCGCACCCCGCAGGCGGAGCAGCGCGGCCGGCGTACGGCGCCAGCCGCCGGAGGCGAAGGCGCGACGCAGGCCGTCGGTGAGGCCGTCGAGGCGGCCTTGGTCGAGCGTGCGGTCGATGGTCAGGCGGCCGAGGTTGCCGGCGAGGAAGGCGAGCAGACCCCAGTAGCTGAGGAAGTCGTCGCCGAAGCGCGCGTCGACGGGGATCGGGACCGGCTCGACGCTGTGGCCCTGTTCCTCCAGCAGGGTCGCGGTGCGTTCAACGGCCGCCTTCGTCGGCGCGTCCACGACGGCATCGGTCACCGACTCGATGATCATCGCGACCTGGAGGCGCCGCCGGGCGGGGCCTTCGACGAGCCCGAGAGGCGGCAGCGCCGGGTTGCGCCAGTGCCGCTCGAGCGCGGCGTGGAAGGTCGCGGTGTCGCGTACCGTCCTTGTCACCACCCCTTCGCTGATCATGTTGATCGGCAGGGTGCGGGCCATCTCGCCGTCGATGTGCCTTCCCCTGCTCGGCTTGAGCCCGACGAGTCCGGCTGCCGCGGCCGGAATCCGGATGGAGCCGCCGCCGTCGTTGGCGTGCGCGATCGGCACGGCTCCGGCGGCGACCAGCGCTGCCGCCCCGCCGGAGGATGCCCCGACGGAGTGGCGCGTGTTCCAGGGGTTGGGCGTCGGCGGCCCGCTTCGGAACTCGGTGGTCGCGTTCAGCCCGAACTCGGGCATCCGGCTCTTGCCCAGCACGGTCATCCCGGCGCTGAGGAACTGCGTCGCATATCGCCCGTCGTGTGTGGCCGGCCGCGCCCGGAACGCCTCCGACCCGTGGTTGGTCGGCATCCCGAGCAGGTCGGTGTTGTCCTTGAGCAGGGTCGGCACGCCATGGAGCAGGCCGGTGTCGGCGTCCGCACGACGCGGCGCGTCATAGGCCTCGTACGCCATCGCGTGCAGCCCCGGGGCCACATGTCGCAGCCGGGTGACGGCCGCCGCCTCGACCTCGGCCACGCTCAGCTCTCCCGCCCGGATGAGGCGGGCGAGCTCGACGGCGTCGTGGTTTCCGAGGGCGTCATCGGTGAAGGCGTGGACGCGGGCCGGTGCGGTCATGTCGGACAGCGTGCTGGATCGGCTCGCAAAAGTCTAGAAGATCTTCCAGACTTCTTGTCGGCTCGCGTGAAACACTCTGCGCATGAAGCGACGGCACGGTGACAGCGCCAGGCAGCGACGCGACGCCCTCGTCCGCGCCACGATCGAGGTGGCCGCCGAGAAGGGCATCGCCGGGGTCACCCATCGGGCCGTGACCGAGCGTGCCGGGCTACCGCTGGCCACCGTCGGCTACTTCTTCGACTCGATCACGGACCTGGCGGCCGAAGCGATGCGCACGGGCGTCGCCGAGGACGTCGCCCGGCTGCGTACGCTCGCCGACGAGCTCGCCGCGACGGAGTCCGGCACCGACGCGATGGCCGAGGCGTTCGCCGCGGCGCTGATGTCCCCGCCGACCGACTCGCTCGCCTTCCTCGAGGGGTTGCTCCACGCCGCCCGCGAACCGCAGTTCCGCCCGGTGGTGGCCGAGGCGCTCGCCGCCGGTCGTGCCGTCGCGGACCGCGCGGCGACAGTGGCGGGCGCGACCCGGACCGACCCCGGCTCCGTGCTCGCCCTCGTGCACGGCTACCTGCTGCACGCCCTCGCGGCACCCGACCTGGTCGACCCCGACGCGCTGCTTCGCGGGCTCCGTGCGCTCGTCATCGGCACCCTGGTCGAGAGCGGCGAGGTCTCCGTCGCCCTCCGCCTCGCGGGCCGCAGTTCAGCCGACGACGCGTACCTCACTACCTAGGACCGCGCCGTCCTGCAGGGTCAGGTGGTCGCCGGACCAGAATCGACCCGGGTCGTAGTAGTTGGTCGGGCGCTCGTCGTCGAGCAGGCCCATCTCCTGGTAGGTCGCGGCGACGACCTCGGCACAGAAGACCTGCTCGAGGCCTGCCTTCGAGCGCACTCTCCCCCGCGCCCAGCGTCCGGCCAGCGCGGCGGTCGAGGGGAACGGGGTGCCGTCGAGCCGGGCGATCGTCCGGAGCAGCGCGTCCTCGCGCTGACGGTCGATGTCGGCGGTCAGCTGGCGCAGCCAGACCTGCTGCTCGTAGCGCCCCGCCCACTGCTCGACCGCGGCACGCAGATCATGGAGCTGTACGCCACGGTGGTGGGTGCCGGTATAGAGATCGAGCAGCCCCTTGCCGAGCTCGGCGTGCCACATCAGCGGCGGCAGGTCGTCGAGCACCACCGCCATCCCGACATGGTTGACCGGGGCGTTGCTGAGCATCCGGATCGCCCGGTCGGCGACCGAACGCCCGCGGAAGAGCCACAGATCACCGGTCCGGGTCTGGTCCACGGCGTCGGCAAGGGAGATAGTGGTGTCATCAGACATCGTGAGCAGGGGGTCCTATGAGTTTCGGCAGTGCACGCGTGTGGAAGATCGTCGGTCTCGCCGGACTGGCCGGTGTCACCGCGACAGGCGTCATCATTGCGCGCAACCACCGCCAGCGTACGCAGCGCACGCCGGAGGAGATCCACGCGAAGCTCCGCGAGCGGGTTGCGGAGGCGTACGAGCATCCGGCGGCTTAGGACTGTTTTTCTGGTTGGGCTCTGTCGCTGACTGTTTCTTGTGGTTGGCGTGGGGCCGCCGACCCGTTCTTGGAGGGTCTTCTCGATCTGGACCGGCGTCAAGGACGCCCTTCGGGCGCCGGCTTCGCCGGCCGCCTTCGGCGGTCC
>NZ_JBEORF010000044.1:0-43178 GCF_040302125.1 Nocardioides sp. NPDC127514
GGCGGCCGGGTGCTCGACCTCAACGGCGAGCACATCAACGGGACGTACGTCACCGGGTGGGTCAAGCGGGGCTGGCTTCGGCCGGCCCCGCGACGGCTGCCAACCCGGTCACTCCGGGCAACTTCACCGGCTTCGGCTTCGACCAGTGCCAGGCGCCGTCGCAGACCGCGATGGACCAGTGGTGGAAGACCTCGAACTTCACCGGCGTGGGCATCTACATCGCAGGCAAGTCTCGTGCCTGCCGCACCCAGACGTACCTCTCGGCCACCTGGGTGCGCAACCAGCAGGCGCGCGGCTGGCGGCTGCTGCCGATCACGCTCGGCCCGCAGGCATCGTGCAACGCGCGCTATCCCCGCTACGGCGACGACCCGAAGATCAACCCCGACCCGGCTGACGGGTACGCGGCGGCGAGGCGTCAGGCGATCAACGAGGCCAACGCGGCAGTCACCGCCGCCAAGGGCTACGGGATCGCGGCCGGCAGCACGATGTTCTACGACCTCGAGGCCTTCGACATCACCAACCGGGTCTGCCGCGAGTCGGCGATGTGGTTCATCTCGGCGTGGAGCTACCGGATCAAGGTGCTCGGCTACCGCTCGGCGATGTACTCCAGCGCCTCGTCGGGGATCAAGGCGATCTACGACGTCTGGCGCGCCCAGCCGAGCGGGTTCACCTTCCCCTCGGATCTGTGGATCGCCGACTGGGACGGCAAGGCGAACACGTCGACGACGTACATCCCGGACTCGGTGTGGAGCGACCACGACCGCGTCAAGCAGTATCGCGGCGGCCACGACGAGACCCACGGCGGCGTCACGATCAACATCGACTCCGACTATCTCGACGTCGGCCGCGGCTCCTACGCCCCGCCGGTGGTCCGGTGCGGTGGCGTACGTGTCGACTTCGACTACTACCCCGATCTCCGCCCGGCGACGTCGACCTACACGCCTCCCGCGGCGTACGTGAAGGCGCTCAAGTGCATGCTCAGCACCCGCGGCACCTTCGACGGCGTGATGAGCGGCTACTACGGCACCGCGCTGCGCGCCGCTGTTCACAACTGGCAGCGCAGCCACGGGCTGGCTGTTCGCGACCTGTGGACCCGAGGCGCCTGGAAGACGCTGTGGGCGGCCAACCAGCACCCGATCCTGAAGCGCGGCTCCGCCGGTGACCAGGTCCGCGACCTCCAGCGCGCGCTCAACTCCACCACCCGCACAGAGGAGCGGGTCAAGGTCACCGGGGTCCTCGACTGGACCACCCACGTCGGCCTGGTCGCCTATCAGCGGCGGCTCGGGCGCACGCCCGACGGCATGGCTACGGCCGTCACCTGGTACGACCTGTCCCGCGGCCGCTGATGCGTACCTTCATCAAGGCACAGCCTCAGGCGAAAGCCTTCTCAGCCAGCGAGGTGAAGAAGCCGAGGCCGTCGGTACCGGAGCCGGTGAGTGTCTCCACGGCGTGCTCGGGGTGGGGCATCAGGCCGACGACGTTGCCGGCCTCGTTGGTGATGCCGGCGATGTCGTTGACCGAGCCGTTGGGGTTCACGTCGAGGTAGCGCGCGACGACGCGGCCCTCGTCCTCGAGCCGCTTGATGGTGTCGGCGTCGGCGACGTACTGCCCCTCACCGTTCTTCAGCGGGACCACGATCTCCTGGTCCTGGGTGAAGGCGGAGGTCCAGGCGGTCGAGGTGTTCTCGATGCGCAGCTTCTGGTCGCGGCAGATGAACTTGAGGTGGTCGTTGCGCAGCAGGCCGCCGGGGAGCAGGTGGGACTCGACGAGCATCTGGAAGCCGTTGCAGATGCCGAGCACCGGAAGGCCCTTCTGAGCGCCCTCGATGACCTCGGTCATGATCGGCGCGAAGCGGGAGATGGCACCGCAGCGCAGGTAGTCGCCGTAGGAGAAGCCGCCCGGCAGGATCACCGCGTCGACGCCCTGCAGGTCGTGGTCGCCGTGCCACAGCGCAACGGCCTCGTTGCCGCCGACACGGACGGCGCGCTGCGCGTCGACGTCGTCGAGCGTCCCCGGGAAGGTGATGACGCCGATCTTCACTTCGCGGTCTCTTCCACGCGTACGACGTAGTTCTCGATCACCGTGTTGGCCAGGAAGGTCTCGGCCAGCTTCTCGATCTGGGCGAGCGCGTCGTCGGTGACCTCGGGGATCTCCAGCTCGAACCGCTTGCCCTGACGGACCTCGGTGACCCCGGTGAACCCGAGCCGCGGCAGGGCGCCGAGTACGGCTTTCCCCTGCGGGTCGAGAATCTCGGGCTTGGGCATGACGTCGACGACAACGCGAGGCATGGCTGCAGTCTAGGTGGGCCATACGCCGCTCACCTAAACCGTTGGCACCCGCCCGGTCCGGTCTTTACGCTCGCTCCTCGTGCGCCAGCTGCTGATCGACATCACCCCGTTGCGTACGTCTCCCGCTTTCCGCCGTTTCTTCATCGGGCGGGCGGTGTCGGGGCTCGGTGGGCAGATCTCGGTGGTCGCAGTGATGTACCAGGTCTGGGAGGCGACCCACAGCCCGTTCTGGTCCGGCTGCGTCGCGATCGCCCAGCTCGTCCCGATGCTCACGATCGGGCTCTGGGGCGGCGCGGTGGCCGACCGCGCGGACCGGCGCTCGATCCTGCTGGCCACCAACCTCACCCAGCTCGTGCTGGCCCTGCTGCTGACGGCGCAGGCTCTCTGGCTGGGCACCTCCCCGTCCTCGCTCGGGCTCGTCCTGGTGCTGGTCGCGCTGATGGCCGCCGCGGGCTCGGTCGCCGCACCAGCGGGCATGGGCGTGATCCCGCGACTCCTCGCCACCGACCAGGTCGCCGCCGGGCTCGCCCTCAACCGGCTGAGCTTCCAGGGCTCGATGCTCCTCGGCCCGGCACTGGGCGGGCTGATCATCGGCTACGCCGGCCTCGAGATCGCGTACGCCGTCGACGCGGCCTCCTTCGCCGCCGGGTTCCTCGGTGTCATCGGCCTCCCCGCCCTCGCGCCCGCGACGAGGACGACCGGCGGCGGCATCCTCGAAGGTCTGCGCTTCGCGGCCACCCAGCCGGTCGTACGTGGCGTGCTCCTCGTCGACCTGGCGGCCACCGTCCTGGCCATGCCGGTCAGCCTGTTTCCGCTGGTCAACGAGGCCCGGTTCGGCGGAGACCCACGCACCCTCGGGCTGTTCCTGACCGCGATCGCCGTCGGCGGCGTGGCGGCCTCGCTCTTCTCGGGTTCGTTCACCAGACGCAGCCGGCCGGGACTGATCACGATCGGCGCTGCGGCCGTATGGGGCGCCAGCCTCGGCGCCGTCGGGCTGGTCACCTCACCGTGGCTGTGCCTCGCCCTGCTCGCCGTCGCCGGAGCGGCCGACTCGGTCAGCGTGGTCACCCGCGGCACCCTGATCCAGCTCGCCGTACCCGACGACCTGCGCGGCCGGACCGCCGCGATCGAGATGATCGTCGGCGCCGGTGGGCCGGAGGTCGGCAACCTCCGCGGCGGCGCCGTCGCCCAGCTCACCTCGGGCTCGTTCGCCCTGGTCAGCGGCGGCATCACCTGCCTGCTCGCCCTCGCCGCGGTCGGCGCCACCTCGCGCGAGATGCTCCGATTCCGCACACCGTCGCGGCATCAGTAACCCGGCGAGTCACCGCTGGGCTTCACCACCCGTGGATGCCGGCGGTCCGCAATGGCATGGCCCGCCACGTCCGGACACGCGATGATCCTGTGCTCGTGGAGACTGGAGATCCCGCGATGAGCGCACCACACATGCGGCTCGGCAAACGTGCAGAGCGTCGCAGCCATCTTGTGAAGGTCGCACTCGGCGTCGCACCACTGGCTGCCGTACTGATGGCCCGGGCGCTCGGCGCCGACGGCAGAGCCATCGAGGTCCTGATCACTGTGGCCGTGTCCTGGGTTCTGATCGCGGTCGTCATCATCGCCCTGGTCATGCCGATGATGACCCGACGCCGACGCGTCCTCGCCGGGCGGGTTCTTGCCGCCCACCCCGATGCCGCCGTCATCACGGGGTTCGCGTCGGAGGGCACCAGGGATAACGCACGGGCGCTGGGTGTGAACCTGGTCGGCCTCAACAACGGTGCGGCGATCGCTCTCGGCGTCCGCCCTGGGCTCATCGAGGTCTGGGGTATGGGCGACACGGAGCCGAGATGGGTCCTCGACCGGAGAGCGCGAGCTTTCCAGGTGCGAGTCGAACGGCTCCCTCACGCCGACCGCACCCTCCTGGGCATCTGGATCGCCGACGGTCACGCTTCCGTCGAACTCATCCCAGCCGACCGAGCCGGGCGGATCGCCGCGGTCGAGGCGGCTCTCGACGCGCTCGGCGTGGATCGCAACGATCACATCGAGCCGTAACTCGAAGATCGCAGCCACAGTGGCTGCGATCTTCGAGTTACGTTGCTGCCGGCGTACGGAATGTCCTACTTGAGCTCGCGCTTGAGGATCTTGCCGGTGGCGGTCATCGGCAGGGCGTCGACGATCTCGACGATGCGCGGGTACTTGTAGGCCGCCATCTGCTCCTTGCTCCAGGCGACGATCTCCTCGGAGGTCGCGGAGGCGCCGGGCTTCAGCACGAGGACCGCCTTGATCTCCTCACCGTGGGAGTCGTGCGGGACGCCGATCACGGCGGCCAGCGAGACCGCCGGGTGGGTCAGCAGGACCTCTTCGATCTCACGCGGGTAGACGTTGAAGCCGCCGCGGATGATGAGCTCCTTGGCGCGGTCGACGATGTAGTACCACCCGTCCTCGTCACGCTTGGCGAGGTCGCCCGAGCGGAACCAGCCCTCGTCGGTGAGCACCTCGGCGGTGGCCTCGGGGCGGTTGTAGTAGCCCTTGAAGATGTTGTGGCCCTTGATCGCGATCTCGCCGATCGCGTCGGGGGTCCACTCGATGTCGTCCCACGACGCCGGGTCGATCAGGCGCATCTCGACACCGGGGATCGGGACGCCGATCGAGCCCGGGCGTACCGGCTGGCCGTAGAGCGAGAACGACGCCACCGGCGAGGTCTCGGAGAGGCCGTAGCCCTCGAGGATGGTGACGCCGAAGCGCTTCTCGAACTCCTTGTGGATCTCGACCGGGAGGGCCGAGCCACCGGCGGCGGCGACGCGCAGATTCTTGGCGAGCGTGTCCACGTCGGTGTCCTCGGAGAGGGCACCGAGCAGGCCCCAGTACATCGTCGGTACGCCGGCGAAGAACGTGACGCTCTCCTTGAGCATCGTCGCCAGCGCGGCAGCGGCGTCGAAGCGGGGCAGCAGCACGACGGTGCCACCGAAGGCGATCGCGCCGTTCTGCACCACGGTCTGACCGAAGGCGTGGAAGAGGGGCAGCACGGCGAGATAGGTGTCAGGCCGCTCGGCCGAGGCACCGAAGAGGTCGGCGCCGGCCAGCGCGTTGTCGCGCATGTTGCGGTGACGCAGCTCGGCGCCCTTGGGCTGCCCGGTGGTGCCCGAGGTGTAGAGGATGACCGCGGTGTCGTCCTCGTCGGTGGCCACGGTGTCGAACGTCGGCGGCTGGGTCCCGATGCCCTGGCCGAGCGTGGTCACGCCCTCGATCGGCGACGCGGCGGTCGGGTCCACGGTGATCAGGAAGAAGTTCTCGACCCCAGCCTCCTGCGCGCCGGCGTGCGCCTCGGCGCCGATGGCGAGCTCCGGCGTGCCCTCGAAGGCGAAGAGGGCCTTCGCGTCGGAGTCCTTGAGGTGGTAGGCCACCTCGCGCCCCTTGAGCAGCACGTTGAGCGGCACGACGGTTGCGCCGGCCTTGAGGATGCCGAAGTAGACCATCGTGAAGTAGGGCAGGTTCGGGCTCATCAGAGCGACCCGGTCGCCCGCGCCGATGCCCTTGCTCGCCAGCAGGTTCGCGACCTGGTTGGCGGCACCGTTGATCTGGGCGTAGTTCAGACGGATGTCTCCCAGCACGATCGCGGTGCGCTCGGGATAGTTCGCCGCGGAGTCTTCGAGCAGCGAAGCGAGGTTGTACGTGGACACATGGCCTCCAGTGGTGTGCGTGTTACGCGTCACAACCTACCCGCAAGTAGCCCCCCAAGAAACACGGTCCGCGTTTTTTAGTGCGACACGTGTCTCAGAATCGGTGACCGGTGAGCTTCTCGTACGCCTCGACGTACTTCGCCCGCGTGCGCGCGACGATCTCCTCGGGCAGCTCCGGCGGCGGACCACCGGCGGCGCGGTCCCAGCCGGACTCGGGCGAGAGCAGCCAGCGCCGGATGACGTCCTTGTCGAAGCTGGGGATCGCGCTCCCGGGATGCCACTGACTCGCGTCCCAGTAGCGGGAGGAGTCGGGGGTGAGGACCTCGTCGGCAAGCACGATCGTGCGGATGCCCAGGTCGTCCTGGCGTACGCCGAACTCGAACTTCGTGTCGGCCAGGATGAGGCCGCAGCCACGGGCGATCTCGTCGGCGCGCTGGTAGACCGCCAGGGTGAGCCGGCGCACCGCGGCGGCGTCGTCCTCGCCGATCAGCTTGGAGACGTACTCGTAGGTGACGTTCTCGTCGTGGTCGCCGAGCTCGGCCTTGGTGGCCGGGGTGAAGATCGGCGGGGTGAGCCGGGAGCCATCGACCAGACCGGCCGGGAGCCGGATGCCGCAGACCTCGCCGGTCGCCTCGTACTCACGCAGGCCCGACCCGGTCAGGTAGCCGCGCGCGACGCTCTCGACGGGGAGCATGTGGAGCTTCTGAGCGACCACCGCCCGACCGGCCACCGACTCGGGGACGTCGGTCGAGAGCACATGGGTCGGCACCAGGTCCTCGAACTGCTCGAACCACCACAGCGAGAGCTTGGTGAGGATCTCACCCTTGTCCGGGATGACCGTGTCGAAGACGTGGTCGAAGGCCGAGATGCGGTCGCTGGCGACCATCAGGAGCTGGCCGGCGTACGGACCCTCCTCCAGCTCGTAGAGGTCGCGCACCTTGCCGGAGTGGAGGTGCTTCGCGCCCGGGATCGCCGGCGCCGGGGGGATGTTGAGTTCAGCCACGGGATCAGCCTAAGAGATAGTCCTCCCGAACCGTTTCTCGCTTAAGTAGACTGTTTCGAGCGATTTAAGCGGAAGGGCCGCCCATGGAGCGACGACCACAGCCAGACTTCTTGATCATCGGGGCACCGAAAGCAGGGACCACGGCACTGCACTCGGCGCTGGCGAGGCACCCTCAGGTGTTCGCCACGACACCGAAGGAACCGAAGTACTGGCTCTGCGACGACGCTCCGCCGCCGCACTGGCGCGGCCCCGGCGACAAGCACTCCCAGCAGGAGTGGGTCTGGCGGCGTACGGACTACGACCGGCTCTTCGCCGCCGCCCCCGAGCACGCGATCCGAGGTGAGAGCACGCCGTTCTACCTCTGGTCCACCAGCGCCCAGCGGCGGATCGCCCAGGAGCTTCCGAACGTGAAGCTGATCGCCGTCGTGCGCGACCCGATCGACCGCGCCTACTCCAACTGGATGCATCTGTGGTGCGACGGGCTGGAGCCGGTCGCCGACTTCCCCACGGCGTTCCGGCTCCAGGACCGGCGCGCCCACGACGGCTGGGCGCCGTTCTGGCGCTATCGCGAGCTCGGGCTCTACGGCCGCCAGCTCGACCACCTCTACGGGCTGGTCGGCGAGGACCGCGTGCTGGTGGTGCGCTACCGCGACATCGTCGACGAACCCGCCTCGACCGTCGACCGCGCCTGCCGTTTCCTCGGCATCGAGCAGGGCCATGTCGGTCACATCCCGAAGGACAACAGCAGGACGTACGTCGAGCCCGGCTGGCGCCCGAAGGTGCTCGGGCCCGTGGTCAGGGGCGGTGCCTGGCTCGCCCAGTTCGCGCCGCCGGAGGTCTGGCGCCGGAGCTACCCGCCGTTGCTGCGCCAGCTGGCGGGACCGGGCGACCACCACCGGCCCCGGCTGACCCCGGAGCAGCGCGAGCAGCTCCTGCCCGCCTTCGCCGAGGACATCGAGCTGCTGACCAAGGTGAGCGGGCAGGACTTCTCCGACTGGCTCTCCACGTCGAGCCGGGGATCGTTCCAGGAACGCGCGAGACTCGCGGAGAACCTCAGCGAACCAGCGTGATCAGGTCGTGGGCGCCGTCCTCACGGGCGGCCTCCACGTAGTAGCGGATTCTTCCGTCGGGCAGCGGAACGGCGCTGGCGTAGCGGAAGGCGCCGTCGGAGTGGGGGCTGGTGACCGGGGCCGCATCGGGGTCGGCGACCAGTCGGGTGCCGTCCCAGCGGGCGACGCCGGTGGTCTCGTACCAGTTCGACTCGGCGTCGGCGCGGCCGTCGTAGAGGACGACGAGCGGGTCGTGGGAGACGACCGTGGTGACCCGGGCCCCGCGGGCGTCCCAGCGGCCGGGGCGGCCGGCAAGGACCTCGCCGTCGTCGTGCCACTCCAGGCCGTCGGTGCTCGTCAGATAGCGAGTGGTCATCCGGTCCTCGTGGCCCGGCTCGGTGAGCGGGTGGCAGCACAGCCACATCTGCCAGGTCTGGGTCACCGGGTCGATCGCGATCACCGGGTCCTTGACCGCGACGGTGTCGCTACCGGGGTGGACGACCTGGCGGTGGCCGTCCGGGAGCCCCTCGACCGTGTCGGCGGTGAGACTGTCGACCCACCAGTGCTTGGAGTCCCACGTGGCGCAGGAGAGGTAGAGCCGCCAGCCCTGCCCGTCCGGGAGCGGGACCAGCACCGGCCGCTCCAGCGACTCGCAGCCGAACTGGTCGCGGTGGACCTCGGTCACCGTCTCGAACCGCACCCCGTCGGTCGACCGGGCGACGCTGACCGTCACCCCGCGCCCGTCCGAGAGCGGCCGCCGGTTGCGCCAGGTCAGCCAGAAGACCCCGTCGACCAGGACCGCGCTCGCGGCGCCGGCCCAGTTGCCCGGACCCTCACCGGGCGCCGGGACCACGAGCTCGGCGCCGTCGTAGGACGGGAGGGATGACAGCGTCGCGATGCTCATGGTGCCGATGATAGTCAATCCACTCACTCGACTAATCAGCCGCGCCGGGTCGCCGCGAGGTGTAACACGTCGTTCGGAGTACTACTCGCCCTATCGGAACGACCGGATAGTGCTACGAACAGCGTGTTACACCGCCGCTCGCTGTGGCATCGTTCGAGCCATGGCCGAGACAGCTGATCAGATCTATGCCCGAGTCCAGGCCGGCGGTGACCTGCCCGCACCGAGCGTGACCGAGTGGGACATCTTCCCGTGGGTCGTACGCGACGGCGAGATCGCCCCCAAGCCGCTCGCTCCCCCGGCGCCCGAGGAGCCGCGCAGCGGCGAGGACGGGGTGGACTGCACCCTGTGCGGCACCGACCTGCCGGGCGTGATCTGGCAGGACGAGAGCTGGCGGGTGAAGCACCTGAAGCAGTCCGGGCTGCCGCTGGTGCTGATCCTCGAGCCGCTCGAGCACTACGACCTGCCCGATCTCGACGAGCACCAGGCGGCGGAGTTCGGGGTCCTCACCGTGCGGCTCGCCAGGATCGTGGAGAGCCTGCCCAACATCGCCCGCTGCCACGCGATGCGGATCGGCGACGGTGCCGAGCACCTGCACATGTGGTTCCTGGCCCGCACGAAGGACCTGCTTTCCGTACGCGGCAGCTTCTCGCCCGACTGGGACGACATCCTCCCGCCCGGCCCCGAGGAGATCTGGCGCGCCGACCTGGCCGAGGTCGCCCGCAAGCTCGCCACCCACGGCGGCGAGGCACTGGTCTGATGGACCTGACCGACGAGGCAGACGTACGCCGCCTGCTGGACGTGATCGAGCAGGAGATCGTCCCGCTGACCCGTGCCGGCGTGGCCGCGGGCAACAAGATCTTCGGTGCCGCGATCGTGCGCCGCGCGGACCTCTCGACTGTGGTCGCCGAGACCAACAACGAGACCGAGAACCCGCTGTGGCACGGGGAGATCCATGCCATCAAGCGCTTCTTCGAGCTGCCGGCGGAGGACCGGCCGGCTCCCGCCGACTGCCTGCTGCTGGCGACCCACGAGCCGTGCTCGCTGTGCCTGTCGGGGATCGCCTGGTCAGGGTTTCCCGAGTTCGCCTATCTCTTCAGCCACCAGGACTCGGCCGACTCCTTCGCGATCCCCTACGACCTGGCGATCCTGAAAGGCGTCTACGCCGTCCCGGACCCCGACCGCGACGAGGTTGCGCCGGGGCGAGATCTCTACAACCGCACCAACGCCTACTTCGTCAGCACCGGACTCGCCCCGCTCGCCGACCCCGACCAGCTCGCCCGGATCACCCGGACCTACGACGAGCTCTCGGCGACGTACCAGGAGAGGAAGGGCGGCGGCGCGATCGCGCACCCCTGACTCAGTCGCCGCTGCGCCAGCGCAGCAGGCCGGCCACGGCGGAGAGCACCGCGACGACGGCACCGTAGACGTACGTCGTGGTCGTGAGACCGATCTGCGGCGTCAGCAGCCCGGCGACGACCGCCGGGATGCCGAAGGCGAGGTAGGACACGATGAAGATCACCGCGAAGACCTCCGCCCGCTCATGTGCCGGAAGGAGCGGCATGATCGAGCGCAGGATGCCGAAGAAGGCGGTGCCGAAGCCGGTGCCCGCGACGACCACCGCGACGAGGTACGCCGTCACCGAACCGGCCAGGAGTGCGGCCAGGCTGAGCACGGTGCCGGTGGCCAGTGCGGCCGTGCCGTAGAGCGTCGTCGTCCGCGCCGAGCGGTGCCGGAAGACGTACGACGCCAGCCCTCCCGCACCGGCGAGGGCGCCGATCGCCAGCCCCTGCAGGATGTGGTTGGTCACGCCAAGCTCGGAGCGCACGATCGCGGCGCCGAGGGAGAGGAACAGCCCACCGGTGGCCCAGCCGGCGAAGATCGCCGGGGCGCTACGGGCGAGCAGGCCCCGGATCGCCGGCGGCACCGCGATCCGCGGACGCAGCGAGGCCACCAGGCCCTCGTGGCGGGGCGCGGTCTCCGGTACGAGCCAGACACCTGCCGCGAGCAGCAGGGAGAGCAGGATGAGGGCGTCGAAGACGAGGAGCCGCGCGTCGGCGGCCATCTCCATCGCCACGCCGGCGACGACGGCGCCGACCGCCAGGCCTGCCATCGGGGCGACGGCGTTGACCACCGCGGCGGAACCGGGCCGCGACGGCCGCTCGAAGTCGGCCACGGCGGCGGACAGGGTCGAGAGCAGCAACCCGCTCGCGACGCCTTGCAGGATCCGCGCCTCGAAGAGGGCCGCGGCGGCGTCGGCGTCGCGGAAGAGCAGGAAGCTGGCCGCCAGGAGGACGAACCCGACGGTCACCACCGGCCGCCGGCCGACGTGGTCGGAGATCGAGCCGAACACGAGCAGCGTGCCGAGCAGAGCGACGGCGTAGACGGCGAAGATCGCCGTCATCACCCACGGCTGGAGCCCGAGGCCGACCTGGAGGTCGGGGTAGAACGGCGAGGGGGCACTGGCCCCCGCCATCATCAGCACGACCGCCCCGAGAGCCACCCCGGCCCCGAGCCGCCGCCCCGAGACGGCGTCCGTCGTCACACCGCTCACTGCCTCTGCCGACATCACCACTCCATCCATCGTTCGAATTATTTCGAACCTTTCGTTCGAGAGTACGTGCCTTCCGTCGACTGTGCAACTATTATCGAACCATGAGTTCTTCCCCGGACCTTCCGCATCCTGAGCGGTCGGAGATCTCACTGACGACCGTCCTCTTCGCGCTCAGCGACCCCGAGCGCCTGGCGATCGCCCGTCAGCTGGTCGACGGACCGCTCGACATGGCGGAGTGCCACCTGAGCAACCCGGACGTGCCGAAGTCGACCAAGTCGCACCTGATGAAGGTGCTGCGTACGTCAGGTGTGGTCCGCAACGAGGCCAACGGCCGTGGCCGACGCCTCTCGCTGCGGCGCGAGGATCTCGATGCGCGGTTCCCCGGGCTCCTCGACGTGGTGCTCTCCGCCGAAGACGGCGACGCGAAGCCCTAGCCTCGGCGCCAGGGCGCCGGGCGGCCGTGCAGGAACCACTCCATGTTGCGGGTGATCCACGGCAGCCCGAAGTAGGTCATGAACGGCAGCGTCACGACCATCACCCCGAGCACCTTCAGCGGCAGCGCCCACTCCGCGACCAGCGGGCCGAGCAGCCAGTTGGCGAGCAGGCTGACCGGGTAGAACATCAGGAAGATCGTGATCGTCTGCTTCCACCGCGGCGGGGCCGTCGCGACCCCGGAGACCTGCTCGACGTCGTAGGTGCTCGGCGGGTCGAACCAGCCCTCGATGCCGGTGCGCCGCTCGATCCGGGTCTCCTCGACGAACGGCTCGCCCGCGCCCAGCCACCAGCCGCGCTGTCGGCTGTTGTCCCAGCTGCCCAGGGTCTCGTGGGAGTCGAAGCGGTAGAGCAGGTGCCACTGGTCGGAGTCCGGTGACGGCCGCACCCAGCCCGCTCCCAGGAAGCCGGGGAACTCGCTGGCCAGCCTGATCCCCGCCTGCATCCAGGCGACCATCTCGTCGCGGCGCTCCACGGAGACTCGACGGGCGATGGTCACGGTTACCGGCTCGGACATGCCGTCCATCGTCGCAGGCACGTACGCCGCCTCCCCAGCCCTCGCATAGGTTTGCGGCATGTCTGTGGTGAAGATCAATGCAATCCAGGTTCCGGCCGAGGCGGGAGCGGAGCTCGAGAAGCGGTTCGCGGCGCGGGCGGGTGCGGTCGAGAAGTCACCGGGGTTCCTCGGTTTCCAGCTGCTGCGCCCGGTCGCAGGTGACGACCGCTACTTCGTCGTCACCCACTGGGACTCCGAGGAGTCCTTCGCGGCCTGGCGCGACGGGGATGCCCGCGCCGCGCACGCGACTCCGCCGGGCGAGGCGCCGCGCAAGCCCGTCTCCACCGGCGCCGATCTGCTGGAGTTCGAGGTCGTGCTGGACGTCAAGCCGGCGTGACGTCGGAGACGCCGGGAATGCTGACGCCTCCTCGGCGCACCAACGCCTGTTCACCCTGCTGGACGACCTTGTAGAAGTTCTCGCTCCGCCCGCGCAGCAACGGCGTGGACCCGAGGAGCGAGAGGCGGCCGTGGGCGAGCCTGCTGGCGGTGCGTACGGCCTGCCATCTCCTCTCGGCGGCTGCCGACCACGGGATGCCGTAGTGCTCGCGGACCAGCGCCGGCAGGCTGCCCTGGACGACGGTCCGGAGCGTCTCGGAGGTCGGCGGCCCGCCAGGCAGGTGGTAGCCGGCGGTGCCGGCGATGTGCCGGCCGACCAGGCGCGCCTCGTCCACGAGATACGGCTCGTCCGAGGCGAGCCAGGCGTCGAAGCGGCGGCGGAAGTCGGGATAGGACGCCGGCGCGGCCGAGGCCGGCATACCGAAGAGACCGGCCCAGGTCACGAACCCGTCGAAGAGCTCCTCGCGCTCGTCCGGGCGGAGCGGGCGGACCAGGGCGTCGTACATGAACTCGACCGAGTCGAGCGCGAACGCCGCCGTCCACCACATCAGCCCGGGGTCGGCGGCCGAGTAGGGCGACCCCTCGGGATGCGCGGGACCGCCGGGGACCTCCATCGTTCCCTCGACGGGCACGTGCCGCTTCGCCGTGAAGGCGAGCGCCCGGTCGGCCTCCTCCTTGGTGCCGAGGAAGACCGTCTCCATCAGCCGAGCGGTCAGCGCGAGCCGGGTGTAAGGCGTTGCCCGATGCACCGTGTGCTGCGCGGTGCCCACGAAGAGCCGTGGGTGCAGGCCACCGATCACCAGCGCCCGCTGTCCCCAGCTCAGCCCGACGACCCGCTGACGCATGGCACGGACGACCATCGAGTCGGCGGCGAAGTACCCGGACACACCAACAGTCTGACACCGCGTCGCGGCCGGCCGCGGCGGTTCAGGCGGGTTCGAGCGCGGGGACGACGTACTCCCTGGTCAGCGGGGCGAAGTCGGCTCCGTCGGTGATCTCGGCGAGCGTCGCCCAGCGCAGTTCCGCGATCTCGGCAGCGGCGTCCGGAGCGACCTCTCCGGTCCAGGTGAAGACCGTCGAGCGCACCAGATGACCCGGCTCGTTGGCGGCGTCCGCCTCGAACTCGCCGAGCAGCGCCAGATCCTCGACCCGAAGTCGTACGCCGAGCTCCTCCGCCACCTCGCGGACGGCCGCCTGCGCGGCCGACTCCCCCGGCTCCAGCTTTCCGCCAGGGAGCATGAACTTCGCGGTGCCGTTCTTGCGGACGGTCAGCATCCGCCCGTCACCGTCGCGGAAGACGACCGCCGCGACGGTGATCACGGGACTCAGAGGATCTCCCCGGGCACGTAGGCGGCGGCCTCGGGGTGGCGGGCGGTGACGGCCTCCACGCGGCGTACGACCTCCTGGACCTGCGCGACGGCGGCACCGGTGAACTCGATCGGGTCGGCGACCAGCGACTGGATCTGCTCCTCGGTCAGACCGAGGCGGGGGTCGGCGCCGAGCTTGGCGAAGACGTCGTTCTCGGCCTGTCCCTTGCGCATCGAGAGCGCGGTGCCGACGGCGGCCTCCTTGATCGCCTCGTGCGCCTCCTCGCGGCCGACGCCGTTGCGGACGGCGGCCATGAGCACCTTGGTGGTCGCCAGGAACGGCAGGTAGCGGTCGAGCTCGCGCTGGATCACGGCCGGGAACGCGCCGAACTCGTCGAGCACGGTCAGGAAGGTCTGGAAGAGGCCGTCGGCGGCGAAGAACGCGTCCGGGAGCGCGACGCGGCGCACGACGGAGTCGGAGACGTCGCCCTCGTTCCACTGGTCGCCGGCCAGCTCGGAGATCATCGAGAGGTAGCCGCGGAGCACCACCGAGAGGCCGTTGACCCGCTCGGTGGAGCGCGAGTTCATCTTGTGGGGCATCGCGGAGGAGCCGACCTGGCCCTCCTTGAAGCCCTCGGTGACCAGCTCGTTGCCGGCCATCAGCCGGATCGTGGTCGAGAGGTTGGAGGGGCCGGAGACGAGCTGGACCAGCGCCGAGACCGCGTCGAAGTCGAGGGAGCGCGGGTAGACCTGGCCGACGCTGGTGAAGACGTTCTCGAAGCCGAGGTGGGCCGCGACCCGCTCCTCGAGCGCGGCCAGCTTGTCGGCGTCACCGTCGAGCAGATCGAGCATGTCCTGCGCCGTGCCCATCGGGCCCTTGATCCCGCGCAGCGGGTAGCGGGCGATGAGCTCCTCGACCCGCTGGAGCCCGACCAGCATCTCGTCGGCGACCGTCGCGAACCGCTTGCCGAGCGTCGTCGCCTGAGCAGCGACATTGTGCGAACGGCCGGCCATGACGGTGGTCTCGTGCTCGGCCGCAAGCCGCGCCAGGCGGGCCAGCGTCGCGACGGCACGGTCGCGGATCACCTTCAGGCTCGAGAGGACCTGGAGCTGCTCGACGTTCTCGGTGAGGTCTCGCGAGGTCATGCCCTTGTGGATGTGCTCGTGACCGGCCAGCGCGGCGAACTCCTCGATCCGCGCCTTCACGTCGTGGCGGGTCACCCGCTCGCGGGCCGCGATCGAGTCGAGGTCGACGTCCTCGACGACCTTCTCGTACGCCTCCACGACCCCGTCGGGGACGTCGATGCCGAGATCCTTCTGGGCCTTGAGCACCGCGATCCAGAGCTGACGCTCCAGGACGATCTTGTGCTCGGGACTCCAGATCCCGGCGAGGTCGGCCGCGGCATAGCGGTTGGCGAGAACGTTGGGCACCACAGTCACGGCGGACATTCTCCCATGCTCCGTGCCCACCCCCACTAACGTGGCGGTATGGCCCTGCGGATCCTCGCCAGCCGGCCCGATCCGGCGATCTACACCCTGCCCTGGTCATTTCCCCTGGAGGACTGGCCCGATGATGTCGTGGTGCCGCTGGCCCGCGGGCTGAGCCGCCATGTCGTACGCATCGTGCGGGTGCGCAACAACATCTACGCGGTCAAGGAGACTCAGGCCGACATCGCCCGGCGTGAGTACAACATGCTGCGCGAGCTGCAGCGCCTCGGCCTGCCGACCGTGGTCGCCAAGAGCGTCGTCACCGGACGCAAGGACCGCGACGGCAACGACCTCGGCGCCGCGCTGATGACCGAGCACCTCACCTACTCGCTCCCCTACCGCGCGCTGTTCGAGCGGGGGCTCGCAGCCGACCGGCTCCCAGCGCTCATCGACGCGCTGGTCGTCCTGCTCGTACGCCTCCACCTGGCCGGCTTCTACTGGGGCGACGTGTCCTTGTCGAACGTCCTGTTCGTACGCGACGCGGCCGGGTTCGCCGCCTACCTGGTCGATGCCGAGACCGGGGAGCTGAAGCCGGAGCTCTCCGACCGGCTGCGGGAGTACGACCTCGATGTCGCCTACCAGAACATCTACGGCGAGCTGCTCGACCTGCAGGCGAGCGAGTCCCTGCCCGAGGCCTTCCCGATCGACGCGATCGTCGAGCGGCTGCAGAGCCGCTACGACGCGCTGTGGCGCGAGCTCACCGAGGAGCAGGTCTTCTCCGCCGAGGAGATGTGGCACATCGAGCAGCGCATCGAGCGCCTCCACGACCTCGGCTTCGACGTCGAGGAGCTCGACATCACGACCAGCGAGGACGGCGACACGGTGGCGTTGCGGCCGCGGGTGGTCGAGCTGGGCCACCACCGCCGCGAGCTGCGTACGCTGACCGGCCTGGACGTCCAGGACGCCCAGGCTCGGCGGATCCTCAACGACATCTCCGCCTTCCGCGCCACCCGGGAGCTCGGCGACCGGCCGATCGAGGTCGCGGCGAGCCGCTGGCTGCGCGAGGTCTACGAGCCCATCGTCGCGATGCGCCCGCCCGGCGCCGCCGCCAAGCTGACCCCGGCGCAGATGTTCCACGAGATCCTCGAGCACCGCTGGGTGCTCTCCCAGTTCGCCGGCGAGTGGGTCAAGCTCATCAACGCCGCCGAGTCCTACTACGAGGACGTCATCCAGCACCGCCCCGACGAGGCCGTCACTCCGCCCGCCGAGGACTGACCACCGAGTCTCCCCTGAGCTCCTGGACGTCTCAGGCCCGCCGGATGGTGACCCGGCCGGCCTTCAGGTCCACCCCGTGGGGCGGGTCGTCGCCGTCGGGTGACGGGATCACGTGACCGACGTTGTCCTGCTCCTTGAGGTCGCGCGCAGCGCGGGCGTTGCCGGGATCGAAGACGTCGATGAAGTTGCCGAGGCCGTCGCCGAGACCGGCGGAGACGCCTCGCCGGGAGGACCGCAGCGCCTTGTGGCACGCGGCGATCATCAGGCCGAGCACGGCGACGACAGCGATCCCGAACACGACCCAGGTCATGCTCGGCAGACTACGCCGATGCTCAAAGCAGCGAGGCGCCTTCGACGACGCCGAGCGGCTCGGCCGCGATGTCGGAGCGCCGCTGGAGTCCGTCGAACGTGATCAGGTCGGCGGCGGCGTACGCCCGCGAGCGCGCGTCGTCGATGTCGTAGCCCTTCGCGCGGACGGCCAGCACCCGGCCTCCCGCGGTGACCAGGTGGCGGTGGTCGGGCTCCTCGGGGGTGGAGGCGTCGACGATCGCCGTGCCGGCGTGGATCACGTCCACGTCGTTGATCGAGTTGGCGTTGCCGGCGCCGGTGATGACGTCGCCCTTCGAGGACGACTCGGGGTAGCCCGCCGAGGCCAGCACGACGGTCACCGAAGCACCGTCGGAGAAGGTCGGCGCGTCGACGGTGTCCAGCGCGCCCGTGGCCGCCGCGAGGAGCAGGTCGCCGAGGGAGGACTCCAGAAGAGCGAGGACCGGCTGGATGTCGGGGTCACCGAACCGGCAGTTGAACTCGATCACCTTCGGCCCCTTGGCGGTCAGCGAGAGCCCGACGTAGAGGCACCCGATGAACGGAGCGCCGCGCTTCTTCATCTCGACCAGGGTCGGCTGGACGACGGTCGTCAGCACGACGTCGGCCAGGTCCGGCTGCGCCCACGGCAGCGGCGAGTAGGCACCCATACCACCGGTGTTGCCGCCCTTGCCGCCGTCGAAGATCCGCTTGAAGTCCTGCGCCGGCTGCAGCGCGTAGGCCCGCGTCCCGTCGCAGATCGCGAAGAGCGAGACCTCGGGGCCGTCGAGGAACTCCTCGATGACGACCCGCTCGCAGGCGGCCGCGTGGGCCAGCGCCTCCTCACGGTCACGGGTCACGACGACGCCCTTGCCCGCGGCAAGGGCGTCGTCCTTGACGACGTACGGAGCGCCGAACTCGTCCAGCGCGGCGGCCGCCTCCTCGGGCGTGGTCGCCACCCGCGAGCCCGCGGTCGGCACGCCGGCCGCGGACATCACGTCCTTCGAGAACGCCTTCGACCCCTCGAGCTGCGCGGCAGCCTCTGACGGCCCGAAGACCGCGCTCCCCGCCTCACGGACCGCGTCGGCGACCCCGGCCACCAGCGGCGCCTCGGGCCCGACGACGACCAGGTCCACGCCCAGCTCGCCGGCCAGGGCGGCGATCGCGGGACCGGACATGATGTCCACGTCCCGGAGCGTGGCGAACGCCGCGATCCCGGGGTTGCCGGGCGCGGCGTACACCTCGTTCCCCTCCTGGGAGAGCTTCAGCGCGAGCGCGTGCTCACGACCACCGGTGCCGACGACGAGGATCTTGCGAGAAGTCACGCGCCAACCTTAGGTCAGCGAGTTGATGATGACCGTCTCGTCGCGGGCCGGGCCGACGCCGATGACCGACATCGGGGCGCCGGAGATCTCCTCGACGTACTTCACGTACGCCTGGGCGTTGGCCGGGAGGTCGGCGAACGACCGCGCACCCGAGATGTCTTCCTTCCAGCCCGGCAGCATCTCGAAGATCGGCTTGGCGTGGTGGAAGTCGGACTGGTTGACGGGCATCTCGTCGTGACGGACGCCGTCGACGTCGTACGCCACGCACACCGGGATCTCCTCGAGGCCGTCGAGCACATCGAGCTTGGTCAGGACGAAGTCGGTGACGCCGTTGACGCGGGCCGCGTAGCGGGCGATGACCGCGTCGTACCAGCCACAGCGGCGCGGGCGTCCGGTGGTCGTGCCGAACTCGTGGCCGTTGTCGCGCAGGTAGTCGCCCGACGCGTCGAAGAGCTCGGTCGGGAACGGCCCCTCCCCCACGCGGGTGGTGTAGGCCTTCACGATCGCGACGACCCGGTCGATCCGGGTCGGCGGGATGCCGGAGCCGGTGCAGGCGCCGCCCGAGGTGGCGTTGGAGGAGGTCACGAAGGGGTAGGTGCCGTGGTCGACGTCGAGCAGGGTCGCCTGGCCGCCCTCGAGCAGCACGGTCTCCCCCCGGTCGAGCGCCTGGTTGAGCAGCAGGCCGGTGTCGCAGACCATCGGCGCGATCCGGTCGGCGTAGGACAGCAGGTCCTCGACGACCGCGTCGACGGTGAAGCCACGGCGGTTGTAGACCTTGGAGAGCAGCTGGTTCTTCAGCTCCAGGGCACCCTCGACCTTGCCACGCAGGATCGACTCGTCGAAGAGGTCCTGGACGCGGATACCGATGCGGTTGACCTTGTCGGCGTACGTCGGCCCGATCCCGCGGCCGGTGGTGCCGATCTTGCGCGAGCCGAGGAAGCGCTCGGTGACCTTGTCGAGCTGGCGGTTGTAGTCGGCGATGACGTGGGCGCTGGCGGACAGCTTCAGCTTGGAGATGTCGACGCCGCGCTGCTCCAGACCGCTCAGCTCCTCGAAGAGGACCGCCAGGTCGACGACCACGCCGTTGCCGATCACCGGCGTCACGCCGGCGGTCAGGATGCCGCTGGGCAGCAGGTGGAGGGCGTACTTCTCCTTGCCGATCACCACCGTGTGGCCGGCGTTGTTGCCGCCGTTGAACTTCACGACGTAGTCGACGTGCTCACCGAGCAGGTCGGTCGCCTTGCCCTTGCCTTCGTCGCCCCATTGGGCGCCGATGATCGTGATCGCGGGCATGTGTTGCTCCTTCGCTCCGGACGGAGTCCCTCCGCCCTGCGGCGGCTGCTCAACGCACCATTACCTAGTGTGTGCTGGATCCATCAAATGCAGAAAGCCCTGGCAAGACCAGGGCTCTTGCGACCACACGCTAGCAAATTCGGACTCGTACGTCACAGCCAGGCTCGCCGTGCGGCCTCCACACCCGCCTCGAACCGTGAGGTCGCACCGAGCTCCTCGAGCAGTTCGGCGACCCGTCGCCGGACCGTACGCAGCGAGACTCCCAGCCTCCGGGCGATCTGCTCGTCCTGTGCTCCGCTGGCCAGCTCGGCGAGCAGCAGGCGGCGCTCAGCGCTCGGCAGGTCCTCGAGCTCGGCCGCCGGGAGGGCGCGGCGCCACAGCTCCTCGAAGTAGCTGGTCACCACCTCGACGATGCCCCGCTGGCGTACGTTGATGATCGGCTGCTCCACCGGCCCGAGCGGGTCCGGGAACATCGCGTGCGTGCTGCCGACCACCATCAGGTGCGTGCCGACGCGTGGCAGGATCCGGATCTCCTCACCGATCTCGACCCGCATCCGCAGTACGTCGGGTGAGTGCTTCAGCGCCGCCACCGGGTAGATGCCACGGCACCGGCGACCCGACTTGATCGTGGACTCGATGACCGAGATGAACCGCATCTCCGAGGGATGCACGGTCACCGCCGGGCGCAGCCACATCATGTCGCCCGAGGTGGCCGAGACCAGCCGCTCGAAGGTCTCCGGCGTGAACTCGGTCGCGATCACCTCGCCCTCGATCGGGTGCTCCTCGCCGATCTGGGCCGGGAGCCGCGCGGCGGTGCCGGCGACGTACGGCACCGACTGGGAGATCTTCAGCAGATGGTCGTGGGCGTCCTGGGCCCGGGTCGCGGCACGCTCCAGCATGTGGGCGACCACCGCCGTCGGGCTGAGCACGGTCAACGTCTCGCCGATGGAGACGACACCGCTGTCGACCAGCGGCGCGGCCTCTGCCAGCAGCTCCTCCTCGGAGGAGGACAGCGTCGCTGCCACGACCACCAACGGCCACCCGTTGAGCGGGAGAAGACGGCTGTAGAGCTGTGCCGCGCCCGGGTCGAACCCGAGCGCGGTCATCAACGTCTCCGACCGGCCGTTCTCCATACCTGGCACTGTAGTACCGGATACGGCGGTGGACCTTGACGAAGGAACGAGCCGCCGCCTCAGACCTCCGGCTTGAGCAGCGGGAAGAGGATCGTTTCGCGGATCCCTGCGCCGGTGAAGAGCATGATCGCCCGGTCCAGACCGAGCCCGAGGCCACCCATCGGCGGGGCGCCGTACTCCAGCGCGCGCAGGAAGTCCTCGTCGAGCTGCATCGCCTCGGGGTCGCCGCCGGCGGCCAGGAGGGACTGGGCGGTGAGGACATCGCGCTGCACGACCGGGTCGATCAGCTCGGTGAACCCGGTGCCGCGCTCGACACCGCCGATGATCAGGTCCCAGGCGAGCACCTTGCCCGGCTCCTCGTCGTTGATCCGCGCCAGCGGCTGGGCGATCGCCGGGAAGTCGCACAGGAAGGTCGGCTGGAGCAGGTGGGGCTCGACCAGCTCGCCGCACAGCTCCATGACGATCTTGGCCGCGTCCCAGGCCGGGTCGAGCTCGACGTCGTGCTTGTCGGCGAGCGCCTTCAGCGTGTCGACGTCGGTGTCAGGGGTGACCTCGACACCGACGGCCTCGGAGACGCCCTCGTAGACCGGCAGCCACTTCCACTCGCCGTCGAGGTCGATGACGCCGGCGTCCGTCTCCACCTGGCGCGAGCCCACCGCGTCGGCGGCGGCGAGGTACATCTGCCGCATCTCCTCGGCGATCGTGAACTGGTCGCCGTAGGCCTGGTAGGCCTCGATCATCGTGAACTCGGGGCTGTGCGTGGAGTCGACGCCCTCGTTGCGGAAGATCCGGCCGATCTCGTAGACCTTGTCGACGCCGCCGACGACCGCCTTCTTGAGGTTGAGCTCGAGCGCGATGCGCAGCGTCATCGGCTGGTCGAAGGCGTTCATGTGGGTGTTGAACGGCCGCGCGTGCGCACCACCGTGGATGAGCTGCAGGACCGGCGTCTCGACCTCGAGGAAGCCGTCGTCCTCCAGCCGGCGGCGGATCGCCTGGGTGATCTTCGCGCGCGTACGCACCATGTCGCGCGCCTCCTGGCGCACGATCAGGTCGGCATAGCGCTGCCGGACCCGGGCCTCCTCGGAGAGGTCCTTGTGGAGCACCGGCAGTGGCCGCAGCGCCTTGGACGCCATCTGCCAGCTCGAGGCCATGATGGAGAGCTCGCCGCGCCGCGAGGAGATCACCCGGCCGGTGACGGCGACGTGGTCACCGAGGTCGACTAGGCTCTTCCACTCCGCGAGCGACTCCTCCCCCACCTCGGCGAGCGAGAGCATCACCTGAAGACGGGTGCCGATGCCCTCCTGCAGCGTCGCGAACGCGAGCTTGCCGGTGTTGCGGACGAACATGACCCGACCGGCGACCGTGACCACGTCCTGGGTCTCGTCGCCGGCCTCGAGCTTGTCCTCGTAGGCCTCGCGCACCTCCGCGAGCGTGTGGGTGCGGCCGACCTCGATGGCGTACGCCTTCTTGCCCTCGGCCAGCAGGCGCTCACGCTTCTCGCGCCGGACGATCATCTGCTCGTTGAGGTCCGGTTCGGGCGCGTTGGTGGTCTGCTCAGTCACAGGGGCAAGGCTAGGCGAAATCGCTGGTCCTACGCGATTCGGTAATCAGCCGAGCAGGGTGTCGTACGCCGTAGGGCTGCTGTCGCGCAGGAACTCGCTGCAGCGCTCCCACTCCTCGGTCTCGCCGATCGCCTTGGCCTGCTCGGCGAGGAGGGCGAGGCTGGTCAGGAAACCGCGGTTGGGCTCGTGCTCCCACGGCACCGGGCCGTGGCCCTTCCAGCCGTTGCGGCGCAGCATGTCGAGCGAGCGGTGGTAGCCGACGCGGGCGTAGGCGTAGATGGTCACGTCCTCGGCGCCGGCCTCCTTGGCGGCCGTGGCGAGCGCGGCCCAGGCAGAGGGCGAGGCCGGGTGGCGGCGTACGACCTCGGCGGGGTCGGTGCCGGCGGCCAGCTCGTCGGTCGCGGGGTCGGCGGGGAGGTGGGTCGGCGGCGGTCCGGCCATCAGGTCCTGGTGGGTCATACGCACCATTGTGCCCGCAGCCACCGACCGACTTTCCCCGGGCAGACCGATCAGGGAGATGTCGGCGCGCGGGTGTTGACTGTGGCCATGACCCAGCCCGTGACGCAGACGACCGCAGCGCAGACGACCGAGCACCCGTGGCGGGCGCTGGCCGCGCTGTGCATCGGCTTCTTCATGCTGCTGGTCGACATGACGATCGTGACCGTCGCGACGCCGGACATCATGGCCGAGCTCGACGCGAGCGCCAACGCGGTGCTGTGGGTGACCAGCGCCTATCTGCTGGCCTACGCCGTACCGGTGCTGATCATGGGCCGGCTCGGTGACCGGTTCGGGCCCAAGTGGGTCTACATCGCCGGCCTGGCCGTCTTCACCGCCTCGTCGCTGTGGTGCGGGCTCGCCGGAAGCATCGAGTCGCTGGTCGCGGCGCGGGCGGTGCAGGGTCTCGGCGCGGCGATGATGACGCCGCAGACGATGGCGACCATCACCCGGATCTTCCCGGCGGAGCGGCGGGGCTCGGCGATGGCGCTGTGGGGCGCGACCGCCGGCGTCGCGACGCTCGTCGGCCCGCTCGCGGGCGGGGCGCTGGTCGCGGTCGGCGGCTGGGAGTGGATCTTCTTCGTCAACGTGCCGATCGGCATCATCGCGATCGTCCTCAACTGGCTGATGGTCCCTGCGTTGGAGACCCACGCGCACGTCTTCGACTGGCTCGGGGTGGCGCTCAGCGGCATCGGGATGTTCTGCGTGGTCTTCGGTCTGCAGAACGGCGAGCAGCGCGGCTGGGACGCCGTCACCTGGGCGCTCGTCGCCGGGGGCGTCGCGATCATGGCGCTCTTCGTCTGGTGGCAGGCGCGCAACCGCAAGGAGCCGTTGGTGCCGCTGTCCATCTTCACCGACCGCAACTTCTCCGTGTCCAGCCTGGCGATCTCCTGCATGGGCTTCGCGGCCGTCGCGCAGGGCTTCCCGCTGATGCTCTACGCCCAGCTCGTCCGCGGCTACACCGCGCTCGAGGCCTCCCTGCTGATGGTCCCGATGGCCTTCGTCTCTCTCCTCGCCGCGCCGCTGGTCGGCCGGCTGAGCGACCGGATGCATCCGCGGCTGCTGACCGGCGTGGCCTTCTTCCTCTGCTCCCTCTCGCTCTTCTGGCTCGCCGTCCCGATGACCGTCGACTCCCAGCTGTGGCAGCTGCTGGTGCCGATGGCCGTCTTCGGCCTCGGCTCCGCCGCCGTGTGGGCGCCTCTCGCGGCGACCGCCACCCGCAACGTGCCCATGCGGCTGGCCGGCGCGGGCGCCGGCGTCTACAACGCCACCCGGCTCGTCGGGTCGGTGATCGGCTCCGCCGGGGTCGCCGTGCTCATCGACCTCCGCCTCAACGCCCACGGCCTCGGTGGATCGCTCGCGGGCGGCCACGAGACCGCGGCAGGCTCCTCGGTCCCGCCCGCAGTGGCCACGGAGTTCGCCGAGGCGATGTCGGAGGTGATGCTGCTGCCGGCGGCCGCCCTGGCGGTCGGCTTCGTGGCGGTGCTCTTCTTCACCACCCCGCGTCACATGGTGAAGCCGTCAGCCTAGGGCGACCGAGAGCGGCAGCCCGCGGCACGGGATCATGTCCCGGGCAGTGGTGAGCGGGGCACCGGTGGCCAGCTGCGGGTCGGCCGAGACGATCGCCTTGCCGTGGCCGTTGACCAGCGTGGCACCGGCCTCGCGCAGTCCCGGCAGCAGCATCGTCTCGAGCGTCTCGACCAGGGTGTCCGCCCCCGCGACGCCGACCATGCGGCCCCCGGCGTAGACCGGCATCGTGGTGGTCATGACGTACTCGTCGGTGCAGACGAAGTCGACGTACGGCCCGACGAGGGTCAGTTCCCCCGTGCGCTCCGGGGTGCGGTACCAGGGCTGGCGGGTGTAGTCGATCGCCTCTCCCGTGCCCGGCGCATCGGCGTCGCCGAGGAAGTCACGCTCCTCGCCCTGCCACCAGACGAGGTAGAGCCGGCGGTCGCTGAGCACGCCCGGGGCCGCGACGAAGCCACCACCGATGAGGTTGGGGTTGCGCAAGAACTCCAGCGAACCCGGCTCGAGCCGCTCGCGCAGGGATGCGGTGGTGACCGGGCCGGCCTCGAAGAGGGCGGCCACCTCGCTGCGTACGCGCTCGAGCTCGGTCACGATCGGCCCGAAGTGCTGCTCGACCTGAGCCACACAGTCGATGGGAGTCATGGTCTTCGTCATCGTCGCACCGCCTCATGGATCTCGGCCAAGCGTTCAAGGGAGTGGGCGACGTGCTCGCGTACGCTCTCCCGTGCCCTGACAGCATCTCCTGCTGCCAGGGCTTCGACAAGCTCCTGGTGGCGGGTCGCCGTGGCCTCCCGGAAGCCCGGCTCGTTGAGCGGGATCCGGAGCAGCGCGCCGAAGTCGGCCTCCTGGCGCACCACCTCGCGGGTCATCCGGGCCGACTGGGTCAGCGCGGCCACCGACAGGTAGAGCTCGCTGTCGGCGCTGCGCCAGCGGGCCACGTCGCTGACGTTGAGCGGGATCAGCAGGTCACGCAGGTCCTCGACCTCGTCAGGGTCCGTACGCTCCGCCGCGATCTCCGCACACCCCGTGAGCACCACCAGGTAGACCGTGGCCCGGTCGCGCAGCTCGACCCGCGACATCGACGCGAGCCGGTCCTCGACGAGGTCGCCGCTCTCGGGTGCACGTACGAACGAGCCACCGCCCCGACCCCGGGTCGTCACCACCAGGCCCTTGGCGCGCAGTGCGACCAGCGCCTCCCGTGCGGTGACCGTCGCGACTCCGAGCATCTGGGCCAGCTCCGGCTCGCTGGGGAGCCGCTCGCCGTGCGCGAGCACGCCGGAGCGGATCGCCTCCGCGAGCCGGTTCTCGACGCGCGCCGCCCGGCCCTCGTCGCCGATCGGGGCGAAGATGGCCGCGCGAGCTCGGGACGTCATCACACGCACACCGAAATCCTAATGTATGGATCTAGATGATTCGGCCCCCAGATCTGTTCGAATCTGTTCGAATGAGCACAGAAAGTTCATGAATTTCGTCTTAACCATCTGGATCCATGGGCGTTTCTATGCCTAACCTGAGCCCACGACTGACGCACACTTGTGTCGGTCACCCAAGATCGTCGGATGTCCAGGGCTTGTGGGGGGCGCTGGGCATCCGACTCCTTGGTTTTGGGTCGTTTGCGCCCGGGCGGGCCCGGATGCTCACCGAGGTAACTCGGTGAACGGTCGCTTCCTTCGGCGAACTCCACGAAGTCAGTGCGTGCTCACCGAGGTACCTCGGTGAGCATTCGGCGTGCTCTCGACCGTCCCGGGATACGACAGGGCGGGGAGAGCCTCTCGGCTCTCCCCGCCCTGTTTCTCGGCGTGTGTCGGCTAGAACACCGCGGCCACGGCGCTGGTCAGCGCGTCACCGATGTTGTCCAGCAGGCCACCCTCGTCCTCCTCGGCGGGAGCTTCCTCGGTCGCCTCGTCAGCAGGCTCCTCGGTCGTCGGCCGCGCGGCCGGGGACTCCGACTCGCTCGGCGTCGCCTCCGGCTCGGCCGGCTCCTCAGCAGGAGCCTCAGCGGTGTCCTCGCCGCCCGGGAGGATGTCATCCAGACCCGGCAGCAGTGGCGAGTCTTCCTCGGCCGGCTCCTCGACCGGAGCCTCCACGTCAGGAGCCTTCACGTCTGGGGCGTCGGACGGAACCGGGCTCTCGCCCGGAGCGTCGGACTTGTCCTCGCCCGGGGTGTTGGAGCGGAGCGCGCTGTTGCCCTTGAGCTCCCTGGCCTCGCTGCCGTCGGAGTTCACCGTCAGCCTCCGGCTGGGGGCCGACTCGTTGCCGTCACCGTCGATCGCGGTCACCGTGACCTCGGTCGTGTCCCACAGCAGGACACAGGTCGCCTCGAAGGTGGTCTCACCCGTGACCGTGCCACCGAAGCACAGACCACCGTTGACGCCGATCCGGTAGTCGATCTCCGAGGCCGGCGTGACGCCATCCTCGTCAGTCGACGGATTCCACGTCAGCGTGAAGCCGAGCGGGCCCTCGTTGCTCGCGTCGAGACCGGTCGGGACCGTCGGCGCGATCTTCGTGGTCGTGCCCGAGACCCCGGCGGAGCGCGCGGACTCGTTGCCGGCACCGTCCACGGCCTGCACGGAGTAGGTGTACTCCGTACCAGCCTTCAGGCCGGTGTCCTCGAGGGAGGTGTTGCTGCCGGCCGCGATGAGCTCGCCATCGCGGTAGAGGTTGTAGGAGACGTCGTCGACGCCGCCCTCGTTGTCCTCGGACTCGGACCAGCTCACGTCGAGCGTGCTGTCGCTCGGGTCGCCCGCTTCAACGGTCAGGTCCGCAGGCACCTCGGGCGCCGTGACGTCCATGACGCAGTCGACCTCGTTGCTGTCCCGGGACTCGTTGCCGGCCTTGTCGGTCGCGGTGACCCAGAACGTGTAGGTCTCCCCCGCCCGCAGGTCGTTGAAGGTCGCCGAGGTCTTGTCGGTATCACCCGGGTCGCCAGCGTTGGGACGCGACGTCACCGTGTAGTAGTCGATCCCGCTCTTGTCCTTCGCCTCGGACCAGTCGATGGTCACCGAGGTGTTGCTGTTCACGACACAGGCGTTGACGTTGACCGGGTCAGGAGCAGTCTCGTCCTCCTCCGGGTCCTCGGGGCCCGGGTCCTCCGGGTCAGGGTCCTCGGGGCAGAGCAGGCCGAGCGGGAGCAGGCAGTCGTCGTCGCCGTCGTCCGGCGGGGTGGTCGGCTCACCGTCACCCGGCGGGGTGGTCGGCGGAGTCGGCTCCTGGCACTGGGTCAGGTCCGGGCGGATCTCGCAGATGTCCACACCGGCGCCCGGCGGACGAGTGTCCTCGCAGGCGCTCGGGTCGAGCTCACAGGTCGGGGTGCTGCCCGACGGGACGTTGCCCGCGGGGATGAAGGTCACGCCAGTGTTCGCAGCCGGGACGATGTCGTCGTCGACGACCTCCGGCTCGTCGGAGTCCTTCTCCGACGGCTTGTCGTCAGGCTCAAGAGTGTCCGGATCACTGGGGAGCGAAGACTCCCCGGTGGTCGGATCCTTCTTCGGCGAGCTCTGTGTATCGCTGTTTACGGTGCACGAGAACAAGACGAGCAGCAGGATCAGAATGATCGCGCCTATGACGATTCCGCCGATTGTGCGGTTTCGCGCAGTGGTTTCCATACCGAGGATGTCCCTCCCAAGATCAACGCCGAGGGGACGGTCCGACCTTGTTACCCGAGGGTCGCCGTCCAGCTAGGGCATTGAATCGCTTTACCAATGACCGGCACAACGACATAAGCCCGAGTTTGCTATGCCGTGCACCACAACGTTTTCCGAACCGGGACCATTGGCCCATCCCCGGCGTGTGATCAGCCGATGGAGTTGCCCGCAGAACCGAGATGCTGGGCACCCTCGACGACCCGAGTGGCCATACTGGCCTCAGCGAGCTTGCCCCACGCGCGAGGATCGTACTGCTTCTTGTTTCCGACCTCGCCGTCGACCTTCAGAACGCCGTCGTAGTTGGCGAGCATGTGGCCGGCGACCGCGCGGGTGTAGGCGTACTGGGTGTCGGTGTCGATGTTCATCTTGACCACGCCGTAGGAGACCGCCTCGGCGATCTCCTCGGCGCTCGAGCCGGAGCCGCCGTGGAAGACGAGGTCGAACGGCTTGGCGCCGGCCGGGAGGCCGAGCTTGGCGACGACCGCGTCCTGGGCGTCACGCAGGATCGAGGGCCGGAGCTTGACGTTGCCCGGCTTGTAGACGCCGTGCACGTTGCCGAAGGTGAGCGCGGTCAGGTAGCCCTCGACGCCCAGCGCGTCGGCGGTCGCGATGGCGTCCTCGGGGGTCGAGTAGAGCTTGTCGTCGATCGCTCCGACGATGCCGTCCTCCTCGCCACCGACCACGCCGACCTCGATCTCGAGCACGATGTGGGCAGCCTTCGCCGTCGCCAGCAGCTCCTCGGCGATCTGCAGGTTCTCGGCCAGCGGCACCGCGGACCCGTCCCACATGTGGCTCTGGAACAGCGGCGCCTCACCGCGCTGGACGCGCTCGGCGGAGAGCTCGAGGAGGGGACGTACGAAGCCGTCGAGCTTGTCCTTGGGGCAGTGGTCGGTGTGGAGCGCGATGTTGACGTCGTAGGACTTGGCGACCTCGGTCGCGTACGCGGCGAAGGCCACCGAGCCGGTCACCATGTTCTTGACCGTGGGGCCGGAGAGGTACTCCGCGCCGCCCGTGGAGATCTGGATGATGCCGTCCGAGCCGGCCTCCGCGAACCCGGCCAGCGCCGCGTTGAGCGTCTGCGACGAGGAGACGTTGATCGCGGGGAAGGCGAAACCCTTCTCCTTCGCGGTCGCGAGCATCTCGGCGTACTTCTCGGGGGTGGCGATGGGCATCTGGAGGTTCTCCTTGAGATCCGTTGTCGACCGGTGCGCTGGTGGCCAGCGTAATGCGCCTCCGACCACCCGTTGCCAACGCTCGGAGTTGGATCGATCAAGCAGGACAACCGATCTGCCGCGCGATCCGTATCCACGGGTGAGACTGACCTTGGAGGAACCATGGACTGGCACGACGTCCTCGATCGGGCGATCCCGCAACCCCCACCCATACCCGCGGATCCGGCTGCCCTGGTGGCCGCCGGGAAGCGGGCCGTACGCCGTCGACAGGCCGTCGCCGCAGGCGGGACCGCCCTCCTCGTCGCGTCGGTGATCGGCCTGGGATCGGCGTACGCACCGTGGAGCGACCGGGCGGCACCCACCCCACCGATCGCGACCCAGTCGGACGCCGACGAGGCACCCGGCGTCTACCCGACACAGCCGCCGTTGAGCGACGCCTCCCCCCTCAGGTACGACTTCGACACGAAAGAGGTCACGCTCCAGGACGGCTGGGAGGAGACCGGCCGGATCGAGCGGAAGGAGATCCGCCGACTCCTCGGACACGACTATGCCCAGCTGTTCCTCGCCGCGACCGACGGGAGGAAGACGATCTATGCGAACTTCATGAACCCGACCGAGATCGCCTACGCCGACGCGGCGCAGACCAACGGGAAGAGCCTCAGCGAGTGGGCCGAGGACGTGGCCGCGCACCACGTCAAGCCCCGATGGTCGGTCGGAGGGTCGATCCGGGTCGGCGGCGGCTGGACGGTCACGCGCGAGATCGACAACCCGCTCGACTATGACCTGCCCTGGGACTCAGACGCAGCCGTCGCGGAGCGCGAGGGCATGGAGGTGTGGATCCTCTTCAGCGGCGACCGACCGAAGGGCGGTGGCGGCGGTCAAGGCTACGGGGTGGCGTACGCCGCTCCGGGGCAGACCATCGACGGATACCTCGCTCACGAGAGAGAGCGGATCGACAGGGAGATGGCCGCGTCGGCGGGCGGATACAGCGCGAGCATGTCCGAGGCGGTCGAGTTCGGAACCGGATCGGAGCTGGTCCCGGCCGAGGACGGCGTGGAGATTCTCGAGCAGGTCGCCGACCCCGACCTCGGAGAGAAGTTCGCCGAAGGCGCCACCCGGTCCGCGGCGGCTCGGATCACCATCAAGGGGAAGGAACAGGTCGCCATCGCTCGCGAGAAGGACGGCCTCACGCTCGTCTACACCATCGAGGTGGCGGACGAACGCCGATCCGAGGATCGCACCACACGTTCCCTCGCGGACGTCCTGGCCATCGTCAAGGCCATCGAGACCGACGAGGAGACGGGCGGAGGGTCGTTGTTCCCGTGAGCACACGTGATGAGGCATTCTCCGGGTTCGTCGCCGCACGACGCCCGCATCTGCTGCGAACTGCCTATGCCTTGTGCGGCGACTGGCACCGGGCGGACGACCTGGTGCAAACGTCGCTGCTGAAGCTGTACGCCTCGTGGCGACGGGTGGAGCCGGGGTCGGAGGAGGCGTACGTCCGGACGATCCTCGTCCGCGCCCACATCGACCAGACCCGGCGGCCGTGGTGGAAGCGGGAACGCTCGGGCGACATCCCGGAGCGGCCGATGCCGGCCGCGCAGTTCGAGGAGCGATCGGAGCTGTTCGCGGCGCTGCAGGCGCTGCCCGAGATGCAGCGCAAGGTGGTCGTCCTGCGCCACTGGCTGCAGCTGTCGGTCGCCGAGACCGCGCGCGAGCTGCGGATCAGCGAGGGCACCGTCAAGAGCCACTCCTCGCGCGGGCTCACCGCGCTGCGTACCTGCCTGGAGTCGGGAGACGCCTCCCGGACCTGACCCGCCAGCAGGAGACAGAGCAAGAACGGTCGGGCGGGCATGCCTCTGACGCGCCTAGCGTCGGGGGCATGCCCAAGGTCACCTACTTCACCGCGACATCACTGGACGGCTACATCGCCGATGAGAACAGCTCGCTGGACTGGCTCTTCCAGACAGAACACGGCGACGACGAGACGTCCTGGGAGCGGCTGATGGCGGAGTCGGCTGCGCTGGTGATGGGCGGCACGACGTACCGGTGGATGATCGACCACGATCCGGAGATGCTGACCGGGCCCGAGAAGTGGCGGGAGTACTACGACGAGCGGCCGGTGTGGGTCTTCACGCATGCGACGGATCTGCCGAAGGTCCAGGGCACGCAGCTGCGGTTCGTCCAAGGCGATGTGAAGCCCGTCTACGACAAGATCGCGGCCACCGTCGACGGCGGGATCTGGCTCGTGGGCGGTGGCGACCTGGTCGGCCAGTTCGACGACGCCGGTCTGCTCGACGAGGTCGTCGCCGGGATCTGTCCGGTCACCCTGGGTGCCGGAGCACCACTGCTCCCCCGCCGCATCACCAGCAAGCGGATGCGCGTCATCGACGTCCTGCAGACCGGCCAGCAGGTGCAGATCCGCTACCGGATCGAGAGGCGCTGAAAGCCCCCGCTGCCGCCCGGCCCCGAGGCCACGCACCCACGAAAGTGGAGCACATCCGGGCGACCCGGGAGTTAACTTTAGCGGGTCCTGTTCTCATGGATGACACCGGGTCGTAACGGGTTTACAACCACCCGAATTGACTATGCCCCGCTGGGCATCTCGCTGCGAGGATTCAGCCGCCACATCCCACCCATTCGAAAGCACGATCATGTCTCGTCTTCGTGCCGGCGCACTCGCGCCTGCGCAGAAGCCCATGACGGCTGCCCTCATCCTCGGGCTCGTCATCGGTGTCTTCTCCCTCATCGGACTCACCGCCACCAAGGCCGACGCGGCAGTGCCGCCCAAACCCACGGTCGGCACCTGCTACAACTACGGCTGGACCGCCTACGGCGCTTGGTCCCAGACCGGCAAGAAGGTCTCGTGCAGCGATGCCCACACCGCGAAGACCATCGCGTTGGGGACCCTCCTGAGCGGTACGACCCGCACCGAGGAGTCCATCTACCGCTCGGCCAGCCTGGAGCACATCTCCAAGACGTGCATCCGCGCACTGCGGAACAAGCTGGGCAGCACGTACTCGAAGCGCAACCAGTCGGCGTACAACTCGGCGTTCTTCGTGCCGAACGCCGAGCAGTTCAGGGCCGGCCAGCGCTGGTTCCGCTGCGACGTCGTACTGCTCGGCAAGGACACCCTCAAGAACCTGCCGACCAACCGGGCGAGGTTCCTCGAGGGCGTATCGCTCACCCAGCGGACCCGCGGCTGCCTGAGTGCGAAGTTCGTCGGGCCCTACTCGTGCCTGAGCTCGCACACCTACAAGTCGATCTCGGCCTTCAAGAAGGCCGGTACGACCTACCCGACCGCTGCCTCGTTCGAGCGGGCCGTCGGCGCCAACTGCCCGGCCCGGACGAGGGCCTACGAGGTGCCGGGCAAGTGGGAGTGGCAGACCGGCGACCACTGGGTCGTCTGCTACGAGCGGAACAGCAACTGATCCGCTGATCGGTCACGACGCGTCGATCCCCCGGGGTGCTCCCCCGGGGGATCGATGCATCTGCGGGGGGTCCGGTCAGCCGCGCCAGGCCTGCTCGGAGGAGAGATCGGCGTGCTGGACGACCCAGGAGTGCATCGCGATCGCCGCGGCCGCGGAGGCGTTGATGGACCGCGTCGAGCCGAACTGGGCGATCGAGAAGGTCCCGTCGACGCTCTCGCGCGCCTGCTCGGAGAGCCCGGGGCCCTCCTGCCCGAACAGGAAGCAGACCGACTTCGGCAGCTCCATGGTCTCCAGATGGAGCGAGCCGGGCAGGTTGTCGATGCCGAGAAGGCGTACGTCTCGTTCATGGAGGTACGCCGCGAGCGCGGGCACGTCCGGGTGGTGATGGACGTGCTGGTAGCGGTCGGTGACCATCGCGCCGCGGCGGTTCCAGCGGCGGTTGCCGACGATGTGCACCTCGGCGGCCAGGAAGGCGTTGGCGGTGCGGACGATGGTGCCGATGTTGAAGTCGTGCTGCCAGTTCTCGATGGCGACATGGAAGCCGTGGCGGCGCCGGTCGAGGTCGGCGACGATCGCCTCGAGCGTCCAGTAGCGGTAACGGTCGACCACGTTGCGGCGGTCGCCGTTGGCCAGCAGCTCAGGATCCCAGTGCTCACCCTCGGGCCATTCACCTGGCCACGGGCCCACTCCGACCTCCGGCTGCCCGTGGGGCATCGGGTCGTATGGCGCTCTGGAATCAGCCTCGGACGGTCGTGTCTCGTTCATCGCCGAGTCAGAATATTCGACAACAAGAGTTGTTACCTATGGGTACCGTAGGGGCCGTGACAGGTGCGGGGAATTTTGCGCCGATGTTGGCCGGTTTGGAATGGATGAGTCCGGACTTTCTGCTGGCCACTTTCGGCGAGCCGCTCTTCTGGATCAGCCTGATCATCATCTTCATCGAGTGCGGTCTCTTCTTCCCGTTCCTCCCCGGTGACAGCCTCCTGATCGCGCTCGGAATCTTCATCGCCACCGGAAAGATCGACATCTTTCCCGGGCCTCCCGGCGTCGAGATCGTGCTCGCGATGCTCTTCTTCGTCGCGGCGGCATTCGCCGGCAACGTGACCGGCTATGAGATCGGCCGAAAGATCGGTCCACGGCTCTATGAACGCGACGGCCGCTTCATCAAAAAGAGGCATTTCGACCAGACCCGTGAGTTCTTCGACAAGCACGGCAACAAGGCGTTGGTGATCGGCCGGTTCATCGCTTTCGTACGCACCTATGTCACCGTCGTCGCCGGAGTCACCCACATGGACCGGCGACGGTTCTACTTCTGGAGCCTCGTCGGCGGCGTGCTGTGGGTGCTCGCGGTGACGCTGTTCGGCTTCTTCGTCGGATCCCGCTGGCCCTGGCTGGCCGACAACATCGACTACCTGATCCTGCTGCTCTTCGCGCTCGCGTTCCTGCCCGCGATGGTGGAGTGGTGGCGTCGGCGGCGTACGGCCTCCCGGCTCGCCGGGGACCTCGACCACGACGGTCATGCGGACCGCGACATCCTCGGCATGGCCGTGCCGCCGCGCACGCCGGCGGACGACGACGCCGAGACCCGGGCGGACCACTAGCGCGTCAGGCGCCCTCGGGCGAGTCGCTCCAGGGCTTCCTCGATCACCTCGCGCTGCTTGGTGAAGGTCCACCTGACCAACTGCTTCCCGGCGTCGGTGTCGTAGAACCCCTGCAACGGGATGGCCACGACGCCGGCCCGCTCGGGCAGCGCCCGGCAGAACTCCAGCCCGTCGTCCCAGCCGAGGTCGGTGATGTCGGAGACGGCGAAGTAGGTGCCCTCCGGGATCGTCACGTCCAGACCGATCCGCTTCAGCCCGTCGCAGAGCAGGTCGCGCCGACCCTGCAGGTCGAGGGCGAGCTCCTTGGGCCAGTGGTCGAGATGCTCGAGCGCGTACGCAGCGGCCGGCTGCAGCGGGGCACCGGAGGTGAACGTCAGCCACTGCTTGGCGCCCAGCAGCGCCTGGACCAGGTGCTCGGGGCCGGTCGCCCAGCCGACCTTCCAGCCGGTGAAGGAGTAGGACTTGCCGATGCTCGACAGGGTCAGGGTGCGCTCGCGCATCCCGGGGAGCGTCGCGATCGGAATGTGTGGCGTCCCGTCGAAGGTCAGGTGCTCGTAGACCTCGTCGGAGACCACCGTCAGGTCGTGCTCGACCGCGAAGGCGGCGACCGTCTCCAGCTCCTCACGGGTGAGCACCGTGCCGGTCGGGTTGTGCGGGGAGTTGAGCAGCAGCACCTTCGTCTTCGGTGAGACAGCGGCCTCCAGCGCCTCGCGCGGGAGCCTCCCGCCCGCCGCGGACGCGTCCAGGCTCAACGTCACCGGGCGACGTACGCCGCCTGCGAACTGCACCATGGCCGGGTAGCTGTCGTAGTAGGGCTCGACGAGGATCACCTCGTCGCCCGGGTCGACCAGGGCCAGGATCGCCGCCGCGATCCCCTCGGTGGCGCCGGTGGTCACCGCGACCTCGCGCCCCGGGTCGAAGGTCAGGCCGTAGTGGCGTTCCTGGTGGGCCGCGACCGCCTCACGCAGCGCCGGGATGCCCGGGCCGGGGGCGTACTGGTTCCGTCCGCCTTCGAGGGCAGCGACGGCTTCCTTGATGATCTCGTCGGGTCCGTCCACGTCCGGGAAGCCCTGGCCGAGGTTGACCGCGCCGGTGGCGGCGGCCAGGGCGGACATCTCGGAGAAGATCGTCGGCGGGATGCCGTGGAGTCGTCGCGCGGTCATAAGACTTAGGCTAGGGGCCGTGACAACCGACGCTGCCCTTGCTGCCGACATCGACGCCACCTGCCGCCTGCACGGGGAGTTCACGCTCCGCTCGGGGCAGGTCAGCGACACGTACTTCGACAAGTACCTCTTCGAGGCGAACCCGGCTCTGCTGGACCGCGTCGCAGCACGGATGGTCGAGCTGCTCCCGGAAGGGACCGAGCTGCTCGGCGGCCTCGAGCTCGGCGGCATCCCGATCGTGACCATGGTGTCGGCCAAGACCGGCATCCCGGCGATCTTCATCCGGAAGAAGGCCAAGGAGTACGGCACCGCCAAGCTCGCCGAGGGCCCGTCCTTCGAGGGCAAGCGCGTGACCCTGATCGAGGACGTGATCACCTCCGGTGGTGCCGTACGCGACGCCGTCAACGCGCTCCGTCCGCTTGGTGCGGTCGTGGACACTGTGGTGTGTGCGATCGACCGGTCGCCCGAGCCCGGCGAGTCCCTGCGCGACGTCGAGCTGGAGATCCGGTCGGTGCTGACCCGGGCCGACCTGGACGCGGTCAACGCGGCCTCCTAGGGGATCCACAGCTCAGGTCGCTAGGCTTCGGCCGCCCCGGCCCACCCACACACTTCGAAGAGAGCATCATGATCCTCACCGCCACCCAGCCCGAGGAGCTCACCGGCGTCGCCGGCTGGGCGGTCGACCTGATGGACAAGCTCGGCCCGGTGGGTGCGGGGCTCGGCATCGCGCTGGAGAACCTCTTCCCGCCGCTGCCCTCGGAGATCATCCTGCCGCTGGCCGGGTTCACCGCCGCGCAGGGCCGCTTCACGATCGCCGAGGCGCTGATCTGGACCACGCTCGGCTCGGTCGTCGGCGCGCTCGTGCTCTACCTGATCGGTGCCGCCATCGGCCGTGAGCGGGTCTACTGGGTCGGCGAGAAGCTGCCGCTGGTCAAGACCTCCGACCTGGAGAAGACCGAGGCGTTCTTCGAGAAGTACGGCGCCTGGACGGTCTTCTTCGGCCGCTTCATCCCGATCTTCCGGTCGCTGATCTCGGTGCCGGCCGGGGTCACCAGGATGCCGATCTGGAAGTTCCTGCTCCTCACCACCGTCGGCTCGGCGATCTGGAACACCATCTTCGTCGTCGCCGGCTACCAGCTCGGCGACAACTGGGAGAAGGTCGAGCCGATCGTCGGCCGCTTCCAGAACATCGTCATCCTGGTCGTCGCGGTCGCGGTGGTCGCCTGGATCGGCCTGCGCGTCTACAAGATCGTGCGCGGATCCGACAACGGGGCCAAGGACGACTCGCTCGTCTCCTGACCCCGCTGCCGGGATCGGCGTCAGTCGGTGAGCTCCTTCATCTGGACGTTGCGGTAGTAGACGGTCTCGCCACCGCCGTGGTTCTGCATGCCCACGAAGCCGGCCAGGTCGCGGGCGGGATCGGTGCTGGTGAAGTCGTTCACCAGCTTCCCGTTGAGGAAGATCTTGACGTTCGATCCCTCGACGCGGATGTCGTACGAGTTCCACGACCCGACCGGCTCGAGCGCGGCCGAGATGGCCTCCGGATCGGCTCCCTGGAAGGTGTAGATGGCGCCGGTGGTGCGGTCCGGGGCGTCGCTGGCGTCGATCTGGACCTCGTAGCCCTGGTTGACCGCGACCCACGGGTCGTTGCCGGGGTTCGGGAAGCCGATGAAGACACCGCCGTTGTCATCGCGGACCAGCTTCCAGTCCAGCCTCAGGCTGTACTCGCTGAACTCCTTCTCGGCGTACCACAGCAGGCCCAGGCCGTTGGTCGTACGCAGGGAGCAGTCGTCCTGCCGGCCGAACGAGCCCGGTCCGGCCATCCGCCACGAGGCCAGTGAGCTCAGGGTGCCGTCGAAGAGCGACGTGTAGCCCGCGGCGGGTCGCTGCGGCGTACAGATGTCCTCGCCGCCGCCGACCTTGAGGGAGTCGAAGTTGACGTTCCCCTCGTCGCCCTGGTCATAGCGCAGGGTGATCCGGTTGACCCCGGCCTTCAGCCTCATCGACCGGGTCGCGGTGCCCCAGGTCTGCCAGTCGCCGGTGGACTCCAAGGCCCATGGCTCGACCTCGGTGCCGTTGAGGTAGACCGAGACCCGCTTGGTGCCGGGCGCCGGGTCGGGGCCGTTGGCGTAGCGCAGCCGGACCGGATACGTCCCGGCTCGAGCGACCTCGGCGTCGAAGGTCACCGAGGCGCCGACGTTGCCGAAGCCGTCGACGAACCCGGAGCCGGAGTAGCCGTTGTGCTCGACCGCGACGTTGGCGCTGCCGCGCAGGGTCGCCTGCTCCGCCTCGAGGTAGTTGCGATCGGCCGGCGAGACGTACCCCGGGATCTCGTTGAGGGTGTACCAGGCCTCGGTGTTCCACAGCTCGTCGCCACCGACGGCTGTGAACGGCCGCGGCGAGCGCAGGTGCACGACCCGGCCCTCCTCCAGGCCGTCCACGGTGAGGGTCACCGAGGTGCGGTCGTCGGAGACCGTGGCCCGGGAGACGAACAGCGGTCGCTCGTCGACCTTCGGACCGCCGTACGTCGGCCGCGGCGCGTAGCGCCAGTGGGTCATCCGGAACGCGGCGTTCGGGTTCGCGGCGATCTTGTCGACCGTCTCCTGGGACAACGGCTGGGTGTACCGGATCTTGAAGCCGTTCTTGGTGGCGCGCATCTGGTGCATGTCGAACGCCTTGCCGTCGGTCGGGCTCATCCGCTGCAGTCCGTAGCGGAGCTTGCCCGGCTCGCTCCAGTTGCCGGCCTCGCCGATGCCGCCGACGTAGATCGATCCGTCGGGGCCGAGCAGGGTGCGGTTCACGCCCGCCTCGAGGCCGGCGGACCAGCGGAAGACCGCGCCCTGGTACTCGCCCTCGACCTTCTCCAGGAAGCCGCGCTGCAGGCCGCCGTAGGTGACGTCGCCGAAGAGCATCTGACCGGCGTACGCACCCTTCTCCAGCATCATCGGGCTGCTCGGGGAGTTGCCGATCTCGCCCTGCGGCACCCACAGGGCCGGTCCGGTGACGGGCTTGTCGTCGAACGGGCCGGACGGGTTGGTGTAGTGGTTGAAGAACCTTCCGGGCTTGACGTGCACCAGCTTGGAGCTGGGCAGCCAGGCGCCCTGGTTGTCCATCACGAACAGGTCGCCGCCCGGTCCGCGCATCATCCCGTTGGGCGTACGCAGACCGCCGGCGAGGTAGGTGACCTCACCGGTGTCGCGGTCGATCTTCAGCGTCGTGCCGCGGTTGCGCGCCGGCTGCGGGTCGGTCGTCGCGCCGCCGAAGTTGATGGCGACGGACAGGTTGACGTAGAAGCTCTCCTTGTCGTGGAGGAGGCCGAAGGCGAACTCGTGGAAGTTCTCACCGAAGGGCCACTCCGCGACCTTCCGGTGCTGGTCGTAGAAGCCGTCTCCGTCGGGGTCGGTCAGCTCGGTGAGCTGGTCGCGCTCGGAGACGAAGATCGACTCGCCGATGACGGCGACGCCCATCGGGTTGAACAGGTCGGTCGCGACCTTCTCCACCGTGACGTCCTCGGGCCCGGTGGCGGTGCGGGGGTTGCTGAGCAGGAAGATCTCGCCCGGCTCGGGGTCCTCGACCCAGCCTGAGGGGCTCACCGACCCGGAGGTCACCACGGCGAGCCGGCCGTCCGCGGCCCAGTCCATCGCGGCCACCATCGGCTCGAAGCCCTCCGGCCGCAGGTCGGTCAGGTCGTACCCCGGGTGGACGCTGTCCAGCTGCATGCCGTCACCGGCGGTGTCGTCCTGTCCCTCGCAGTACTTCGTGCCGGGCGCGGTCACGCGAACCACCCCGGCCTCGGTGCTCAGGACCTCGGTCGGCACCAACACGAAGTCAGCGGCACCCGGCGGGCGCCACTGCAGGCGCAGCACCTCGCCGCCGCCGTCCTCGAAGTGCTCCACGCGCAGGTCGTGGTAGCCCTCGCTCAGGGTGACGGTGCCGTCCTTGGCGGTCTCGCCGTGGAGGCCGTCGTGGTCGATGACCTCTTCGCCGTCGATGACCAGCCGGGAGCCGTCGTCGCTGATCAGCCGGAAGTCGTAGGACCCGGCAGTCGCGATGTTCAGGTTGGCCAGCGCGTGGGAGATGAACCGGTCGGCGAGGCCGAAGTCGGCGGGCGAGTCGTAGTCGATCAGCGAGGTGAGCTTGTCGACGTTGGGCGTCTGACCGGCGCGCAGCGTGCACAGCTGGTCGATGGGTCGTGCCATGTCGTAGGTGCGCAGCGTGACGCCGGGCTCCTGCGGTGGCAGGTCCGCCTGCTCAGCGGCGGTGGCCGGGCCACTGCCGAGGAGCGCGGCCACGACCGACAGGCCGGCGAGTGAGCCGAGCACGGCCCGGGACGGGGGGATATGGATCATCGGGGCCTCCACGAGGGGATGTGACGAGTGCCACACCTGAAGGTAGGGGCGCCGACGAACTTCGTCAAGAAGTTTTGGAACTTTCGCAAGTCAGTTTGCAATGTCCTGACTTGGCTGGGCTCGAGGTCGTCAGAGCTGCTGGTGCGTCGGCGGTCCCGCACCCGGCATCGACGGCGGCTGCCAGGGGTCGGCAGGCTTCTTCCGAGCGAACCAGTTGCCTGCCCTGCCGACGTACAGCATCAGCAGCGCGGCGATGATCAGCGCGGGATAGAGCACCACGAAGAGCGAGAGCAGCGCGGCGACCGAGCCGACCACGGTGAGCAGGATCCGGGCCACCTTGGAGCGGAACAGCACCATGATCCCGAGCGGGATGGCGATCAGGCTGAGTACGCCGCAGACGGCGAACCAGATGATCATCGCGAGCGTCACGCCCTTGTCCGAGGACGTCGGGTCGTTGTAGTCGGCGATCCCCGCAGGCACCATGAACACCGAGATCAGCAGAGCGATCACCGACCCCACGATCGTCATGACCGACGCCGCGACCACCGTCCCCGGGCGGGTGTCGGGATCGGGCTGCGGATAGTGAGGGCGAAGGTACGCCGGGGGCGGCTGCCCCATCGCGTACTGGCCGTAGGCCGGGGGCGCCTGGCCCCATCCCTGGGGCTGCTGCGGCTGTGTCGGCTGCGGGGCGGCGTACGGCTGGGGTGTGGCGTACGGCGTCGGGGGCGGCGGCTCCTGCCCCTCGAACGGCGGCTTGCCGCCGTAGGGGTTGTCGAAGGAGCCGAACTGATCTGACATGCCGCGGAGCCTATCCGGCCCGCGGTGTCACCTGTTGCGGAACCACGCGGCGACCTCGGGTCGCAGCAGGAACGAGAAGGTCGCGACCGCGGCGCCGAAGATGACCACCGCCGGCGGGAAGGCGAGAGCGAAGAGGAGCAGCGAGAGCGCCGACACGCCTGCGGAGATCATCAACGCGACCCGGGCCCAGGAGTGGCGGCGGATCGCGAAGGCGGCGAACACGGCGGCGGCGACGCAGACGAGCGCGACCAGCACGGCCGTGATCCAGACCGAGGCGACGATGATGTCGGTGGTGTAGAGCCCCGCCATCTCCCGCATCCTCGGGTCGCCCTCCGCCTGCTTGCGCACCTGCTCGAGGATCAGGTCGGGGTTGGCGGTCGCGGTCACCGCCGAGGCGAGCATCATCAGCGCGGTCAACCCGGACCCGATCCAGGTGAGCACCGCCGCCGCCGTCACGGCGCCCGGACGGCGCTTGGGCGCTGCCTTGGCGGGCTGGGCGATCGCACCGGTCCACGGCGGCGGCTGATGCTGCGAGAGCCGAGCCGGTCCGGAGGTCGAGCCGGTCGCGGCGGACGGGGTCTCAGACGGAGCCGGCGCGACGTACGACTCCTGGTCGGGATCGCCGCTGTCGAGCGCCTCCCGCTTGGTCGGTGAGACGCCGTCGAACCAGTCGCGGGTGGGCGACATCCAGAGGAGTACGACAGCCACCGCGGACAGCGTGGACCAGAACCCTCCGCCGAACATGCCGGCGAAGAAGAGCGGCGCCGCGATGACCGTGAGCGCGAGCCGGGCCTGCTTGTTGCGCTGCAGCACATGCCAGCCGAGGATCACCGCCGCTGCAGCCATGGCACCGGTGACCAGCGCCATCACGTGCATCAGATCGAGGACGTTGTCGAGGCCGATCCCCGAGCCGGCCAGCGGAGGCTCGGCCAGCACCTCCTCCACCCGCTCCCGGGTGTCCAGGCTGCGCAGCCCGGAGATCTGGTCCCAGGCCGTCACCACGGTGAGCAGTGAGCCGAGCACGATGAGCCACCCGGCGAGGGTGGCCTGACCGGGGCGGGGAAGCTTCGTTTCAGACATGTCGGGAATCATTTTCTCATCCCTGCCAACCCCACCCGCCGAGAGGGCGGCCGCGTCGGCCGAGACGTCGCCTACGTCGTCCGGGAAGTCGCTCGCGTCGGCCGAGTGCGCACGGCGGTGACAGCTCGGCCGACGCACGTGACGCTTCGGCTCGCGCACGCGACGCCTCGGCCGACGGGAGCGCCTATTCGGCGCGAAGGCGGTCGAAGGCCTTGGGTGCGGTAAGAGTCGGAAGGGCCTCGGCGATCTCCTTCGCGCACGCGGCCGGGGTCGCGGTGGTGGAGTCGACGCGGATGTCGTACGGGTGCGAGTAGACCAGGGTCTGCGACCGGGCGAGGCCGGCGGGCCGGTCGCCGCGGGCGGCCTCCCGGCGTTCGAGCTCCTCGGGCGAGCACCAGACCTCGACGAGGGTGACGTCGTAGCCGTCGAGCACCTCGAGCAGGTCCTCGAGCCGCCACGCCTCGCTGAGCGGGTAGTCCATGATCACGTCGTTGCCGACCGACGCCAGGGCCGCGACCGCGCGGTGGTAGCCGAGCCGGGTCCGCCGCAGCATCTCGGCGATCCCGGCGTCGTCGAGCTCCCGCGTATGGACCGTCGACCGCATCCCGCTGATCCCATCGACCGGCACGAAGAACCACGGTTCCTCGAGCAGCGGCAGCAGTTCCTGTCCGATGCTGCTCTTGCCCGAGCTCGACGCCCCGTTGAGCAGGATGATCCGACCGTTGCGCATGCGGTCAACCTACTGGCCTTGGCTCAAGCCGCGTCGAGGTGATCCTCGGGCTTCTCACCCAGGTCACGCAGCGCCTGCACCAGGGCACGGCGGGCCTTTCGGGCAGAGCGGCCGTACGGGATGAGGACGACCGATACGTCACCGTCCGTGAGCCAGAGACCGGCACTGACGTCGTCGCCACCCAGATATCGGATCCAGATTCCCTCCCGAGTGACCTCCAACCGACTCCGGTCCAGGACGATGTCGGCAGCCTCGGCATCCTTGCCCCACACCTCCAGCCGGTCCGGCAGCACGATCACTGCCGCAGTCTGCAGCCACCCGGACCTCAGCCTCACGACCTTCCCGACACGATCGTCGACGGTCACTTCGGCAGCCTCACCGACAACGGTCGGGATGCCAGGAAACATCTCTTCGAACTGCGCCACGAACCTCCGCATCGACCGATCTGCGCGGGTCGCGATCGCCCAGATCACCAACGGCGGGCCGATCCAGACCGCGATGAGGAAGTAGCCGACGTCGTCGTACGCCCGGGCTAGTCCATCCAACACCTGGTCCAGCATTTCGCGCCTCCGACTCGTACCGGGCCTCGATCATCCCGCCGAGAATGCAGTTGTGGGCGACGAAACGGCAGTTTCGTCGCCGACTCGGTCACCGACGTACCCCGCGAGGTGACCCCGTCGCGCGAGACCCGAACCCGCGAGATGGCATC
>NZ_JBEORF010000045.1:0-42793 GCF_040302125.1 Nocardioides sp. NPDC127514
GAGGTCGTCGAGGTGATCGAGTCCGACCTGTTCCGGGTGCCGACCACGGTCGACCTACACGGCAGCACGCTCGCCGTGGTCAACGGCAGTTTCGTCGCCCACAACTACGGATTCGGCCCGCCAGAACTACGGTTTCGGGCGGCGGTGGTCAGACCTTCAGGGTGAGGCCGTCGCCGTCGCGGTCGACGGTGACCTGGCCGCCGTCGGACACCTCGCCGCCGATGAGCATCCTGGCGAGAGGGTCGCCGATGGCGGACTGGATGAGGCGGCGCAGCGGCCGGGCGCCGTACGCCGGGTCGTAACCGGTCTCGGCGAGCCACTCCCGAGCCTGCGTAGTGACGGAGATCGAGATGCGGCGGGCGGCCAGACGCTTCTCGAGCAGACCGAGCTGGATGTCGACGATCTTGGTGAGGTCGGCGAGCGAGAGGGCGTCGAACATGACGACCTCGTCGAGGCGGTTGAGGAACTCGGGCTTGAACGACGCCCGGACCACCGCCATGACCGACTCGCGCTTCTCGTGCTCGTCCATCACCGGGTCGACCAGGAAGGCCGAGCCGAGGTTGGAGGTGAGGATGAGGACAGTGTTGCGGAAGTCGACCGTGCGGCCCTGGCCGTCGGTCAGGCGCCCGTCGTCGAGCACCTGCAGCAGGATGTCGAAGACCTCGGGGTGGGCCTTCTCGACCTCGTCGAGCAGCACCACCGAATAGGGGCGGCGGCGCACCGCCTCGGTCAGCTGACCACCCTCCTCGTAGCCGACGTAGCCCGGAGGCGCTCCGACCAGACGGGCGACCGAGTGCTTCTCGGAGTACTCGGACATGTCGATGCGTACGATCGCTCGCTCGTCGTCGAAGAGGAAGTCGGCGAGCGACTTGGCGAGCTCTGTCTTACCGGTGCCGGTCGGGCCCAGGAACAGGAACGAGCCGGTGGGGCGGTTGGGGTCGGCGATGCCTGCACGAGAGCGGCGGACGGCGTCGGCAACGGCCGTGACCGCTGACTTCTGCCCGATGAGGCGCCGTCCGATGACGGACTCCATCTCGAGCAGCTTGGCCTGCTCACCCTGGAGCATCTTGCCGGTCGGGATGCCGGTCCAGGCCTCGACGACCTCGGCGATCTGCTGGGCAGCGACCTCCTCGCCGACCAGCCGGTCGGCGACCTCGCCCTCGCCCTCGGCCTCGGCGGCCTCGGCGATCTGCCGCTCCAGCTCCGGGATGCGACCGTAGAGGATCTCCGAGGCCTCCCCCAGCGATCCCTCCCGCTGGAGCCGCTCGGCCTCGCTGCGCAGCGCGTCGAGCTGCTTGCGCAGAGCACCCTCACCCTCGAGAGAGGCCTTCTCCTGCTCCCAGCGCGCCTCCAGCCCGCGCAGCTCCTCCTCCTTGTCGGCGAGCTCCTTGCGCAGCGCCGCGTGACGCTCGAGCGAGGCGTCGTCGGACTCCTTGGAGAGCGCGAACTCCTCCATCTTCAGCCGGTCGACGGCGCGGCGGAGCTGGTCGATCTCCTCCGGAGACGACTCGATCTCCATCCGCAGCCGGGAGGCGGCCTCGTCGATCAGGTCGATCGCCTTGTCGGGCAGCTGCCGGCCGGTGATGTAGCGGTCGGACAGGGTCGCGGCGGCCACCAGGGCGGCATCGGTGATGCGGACACCGTGGTGGGCCTCGTACTTCTCCTGGATGCCGCGCAGGATCTGCACGGTGTCCTCGACCGACGGCTCGCCGACGAAGACCTGCTGGAACCGGCGCTCCAGGGCCGGGTCCTTCTCGATGCGCTCGCGGTATTCGTCGAGCGTGGTCGCACCGATCATGTGCAGCTCACCGCGGGCGAGCATCGGCTTGAGCATGTTGCCGGCGTCCATCGCGGAGTCGCCGCCGGCGCCCGCGCCGACGACGGTGTGGAGCTCGTCGATGAAGGTGATGACCTGGCCCTCGGCGGCCTTGATCTCCTCCAGGACGGCCTTGAGCCGCTCCTCGAACTGGCCGCGGTACTGCGCACCGGCGACCATCGCCGCCAGGTCGAGGGACAGGAGACGGCGACCCTTCAGCGAGTCGGGTACGTCGCCGGCGATGATCCGCTGGGCGAGCCCTTCGACGACGGCCGTCTTGCCGACGCCGGGCTCGCCGATGAGGACCGGGTTGTTCTTCGTACGCCGCGACAGCACCTGGATGACGCGGCGGATCTCGGAGTCACGCCCGATGACCGGGTCGAGCTTGCCGCGCTCGGCGGCCTCGGTGAGGTCCTGGGAGTACTTCTCGAGCGCCTCGTAGGAGTCCTCGGCGTCCTGGCTCGTCACCCGGCGGTTGCCGCGGACCGCCTTCAGCGTCTCGCGCAGCCCCTTCTCGGTGAGCCCGGCGCTCTTGAGCACCTTCTGCGCCGACGACTCGACCGTGGCCAGCGAGATCAGCAGGTGCTCGGTCGCGGCGTAGTCGTCCTTCAGGGAGGTGGCCAGGGTGATCGCGCCGGCAAGGACCCGGGTCAGCCCACCCGAGGCAGCGGGCTGCTGCACCGTGGACCCGCTGGCACGCGGGAGACCGGCGAGATCGGCGGCCGCCGCTCGCGACAGCTCCTCGGCGTCCACACCGGACTTGGTGACCATCGACGTCGCGGTGCCCTCGTCCTGCTGCAGGAGCGCGACGAGCAGGTGGATCGGCTCAGTGGTGGTGTTGCCCGCCGTCGTGGCGGAAAGCTGCGCGGCCTCGATCGCCTCGCGAGCCTTGGTGGTGAACTTGTCTGCCGAAAACTGGCTCATCTGTCTCTGCTCTCCTCCTGGGGACGCACCTGAGTCTGCCGCGAGTGCCTGTCACCCGCATCTATCTCAACACAACCAAAGTTGAGTCTGTTCCACTCAACTTTGACTTTTATATAGTGCGGCGCCGGCCCAAACGAATCGGGCACACTCCTCACATGGACTCCCCAGGCGCGGTACGCGAGCAGCTCGCCGCGCGGCAGCGCGAGGTCCTCGACGACCTGCTGGCGGGACGTACGCCGCCGGGGTTCGACCCCGCCGGGACCACCGCGACCACGCGGGTCCTCCACCACAAGCGCTCCTCGGCCGCCGAGCACGCCGCCCCCGAGCTCGACCTGCTCCCGGACTGGCGGGCCCGCTTCCATGCCTGGGCCGCGCAGCACCCGCAGCAGGGCTGCGCCCACGATGACGTACGCGGCTTCCTGACCAGCATCGGCGCCGACTGGCTCCGGCTGCACGAGGTCTACGAAGGCCGTCGGCAGTGGGCACTCACCCGGATCGCCGGGCGCCGGGTGCTCACCATCGGTCTCGGCTCACAGATCTGGCACCTCAGCCGCCGCACCTGGAAACGGAGCTTCACATGGAAATCCTGATCATCCTCGGGGTCCTCGGCTTGGTCATCTACCTACTGATCGAGCCCGGTCTCAAGAGGCGTCGCAACCGCCGCCGAGGTCCCCGTAGACGGGGCGGCGGCAGCTCCGGCTCGAGTTCGTGCGGCTCCACCTACGACTCCGGCAACAACCACTTCTGCAACTCCTCCTGCGGCTCGAGCTGCGGCGGCGGCGGAGGCGGCGGCGACTAGAGAGCCATCAGAAGAGGTCGAGGGCGGTCACCTTCCACTGGCCGTCGACCTTCGCCGCCTCGACGGCGATCTGGGCGGCGGAGATGGATGACTCCTTGTCGGTGGAGCGCTGGGAGGCCTGGTCCAGGAAGACCAGGAGCTCGGCGGAGTCGGCGTCGAGGGACTTGACCGCGGCGACCTGGACCTCGGCACTGAGCACGAGCTTCTGGCCGGGGGCCTTCTCCTGGAGCTGCTTGAAGAGGAGGTCGTACTCCTTGCGGGCGTCTCCGGCGAGGAACTCGTCAGCGGCGGCAGCGGTCGGACCGGGATCGGAGAAGTCGTAGGAGAAGACCTGGAGCAGGCCGGTGGTGACGGCCGACTGCACCTCGGTGGTGGCCTCGGCGTCGACGACGGCGCGGTTGCCGACGTGGTCGGTCCTGCGCTCCCGGTCGGCCTGCCAGAACGCTCCCAGTCCCAGGATCAGGGCGAGCGCGGCGAGGAACGGTGCCCAGCGACGTACGAGAGAAGTGCTCATGACATGTTCACCGCTACCTGCTCGAGGCTCTCCAGGAGCCAGTCGTCGCCGACCTTGACCAGGTCGGCTGCGAACCTGTTGCGCTTGACCGTCGGCTCGGCGTCCTCACCGGAAGCAGAGCCGTCGCGGACCGTGATCTCGACCGCCGCGATCACGGTCGCGCTGTCGTCGTCGAGCTCGGTCACGGCCGCGTCCATCACCGAGCCGGTCGAAATCTTCTCCTGCTCGGCGAGGACCTTGCGGTCCTCCTCGGAGACGCTGGTCAGCTGATCGTGCAGGGTCCCGGTAGTGACCGCGGCCCACCCCTTCAGCCCCTCGTCCACCTTGCGGTAGTCGAGCGAGTTGAGGGTCTCGATGTGGCTGGTCGCGACGATCAGCACCCGGTCGCGCAGGGCGGCCTCGTCGACCATCTCCTGGTCGTGCCCGGTCGCACGCCACCAGGTCAGCGCGCCCGCGACCAGCACGCACAGCGCCACCAGCGGGAGGGCCCAGGTGAGCACCCGGTCGCGCCTCGACGGCTGTTCGGGGACCAGCTCGACCACCGAGGCCTCCGTCCGTCTCTCCGTCGTCGTGCTCATCGCTCCCCCATCAGTCCGGCGAGCGTGGTGGGGACGCTAACCGTCCCCGGCTCGACTGTCTCGGTCTTCGTGGTTTTCGGTCGGGGCACGGCCTCGCAGCCGGCCGCGGTGTTGAACGGCTTGCCCTTGCTCAGATCGGTGCCGGCGCGCAGGTCGGTGCCCTCATAACCCGAGACGCACGGCGGCGGGTTGAAGAAGGACGGCATCAGGCTCAGCCGTGGCCCGTTGGAGGTGTTGATCGCCCAGCCGATGCTGACCGCCTCCGGCACGGTCACGAAGGTCGACTCGAGCGCGGTGGCGTTCGTGCCGAAGAGCGTCGCGGGCGTGACCAGGTTGCTCATCAGGATCCCGAGCGGCTGCCCGACCTCCTTGACCAGCAGCGAGATCTCGGTGGCCGTGCCGGGCGCGGCCCCGATCAGGTCGCGTAGGTCCTTGTCGGAGTCAGCAAGGGTCGAGGAGAAGAGCGCGAGGTCGTTGCTCCAGGCCTTGATGCTGGTCGCCGACTCCTCCTGGGTCGCGAGCACCTGGTCGGAGTTGCGGATCAGGCTCGCCGAGACGAGGAAGTTGCGGTCGGCCTCCTGCTGGAACGAGAGCGAGGTGTCGACCAGCTTCCGCAGGTCGGACCCGGCTCCCTGGGACAGCAGGTAGGACTCGTCGATGGTCGTCACCAGGGCCTCCTCGGGCACCGAGGCGACGAAGTCGCGGCCGGTCTCGATGACCTGGGAGGCGTCGTACGGCAACGCCTCCTCCCCCGCAGAGAGCCGGTCGCCCTCGGAGAGCCGGGCGGAGCCCACCGCGCCACCGCGGAGGTCCAGGTACTGCTCGCCGATGGCCGACCGGTTGGCGACCTTCACGGTGACGTCCTCGGGGATGGCGGGGGCGTCGCCCTCGATCTCCAGCACCGCGCGTACGCCGTCGGAGCCCGCTTCCAAGGAGGTCACCTCGCCCACGGGCACCCCGCGGTAGGTCACCTCCGAGTTGACGAAGAGGCCGCCGCCCTCGGGCAGCGAGACGTCGACGCGGTAGGGCTCGTCGAGCAGGTCCAGGCCGACATAGCGGGCCCCGACATAGCTGGTGCCCACGAGCGCGAGAGCGACGAAGAGCCCCAGCTTGACGCGTACGCCTCCGGTGAGCCGTTGCATCATTCGCTCCCTTCCACGGAGCCGGCGTCGCTCGCCGCGCCTTCCGGCGACGTCTCGGAGGTCGCCGACCCGGACCCGGACGAAGGCTCGGTCGGTGACTCCGAGGGCGACCCGGAGGGATCTGACGGGGACGAGGACGGTGAGGACGACCCGGACTGCGACGGATCCGAGGAGGACGAGGACGACCCGGGAGCGGAGGGCAGGATCGACTCCCCCGGGATCGACGGCGAGGACGAGCCCGGCACCGGCGACGTCGTCGACGGCAGCAGTCCGGGCGGTGCGTCCGACGACCCGGACTGGGAGCTGACCGAGCCGCCGGACCCGCCCCCGACCGCCGGCTGCAGCCATTCGCAGCCCTTGGACTGGCAGCCGGCAGGAGTACGGAAGTTCGTGATCATGAACAGGTTCATGTAGTCCCCGCGGAGCGCGTTGAGCACCTCGTCGGGGAACGGGTAGGTGAAGAGGATCTCGAGCGCGTACGGCAGGTCCGAGCCGGCCTTGGCGAGCTGGTCGAGGATCGGGTCGAGCAGCTTCAGGTCGGCGACGATGTCGTCCTGGGCCTCGTCCAGGGTGCTGATGGTGACCTTGGAGAGCTTGTCGAGCGCCTCCAGCATCGCGACCAGCTGCGGACGCTGGTCGACGAGCACCTGCATGCCCGGCGAGAGCCCCTCCAGCGCTTCTGCGATCTTGGTCTTGTCCTTCTCCAGCGTGACCGCGAGCTCGTTGAGCGACTCGATCGCGGAGGTGATCGAGGCCGAGCGCGAATCGAGGACCGAGACGAACCGGTCCATCTCCGTCAGGAACGCCTTGATCTCCTCCGGCCGTCCGTCGGAGATCTGCTGCATCTCGCGGGAGATCTCCTGGAACTGTGCGATCCCGCCGCTGTTGAGCACCATCGACAGGGCTCCGAGCACCTCCTCGACCTGCGCTGCCGCCTCGGTGTCACCCCTCCCGAGGACCGCACCATCGCCCAGGGGCGAGCCCGCGACCGGCGTGGCGGGGCGGATCAGCGCGACGTACTTCTCCCCGAGCAGGGAGGTCTGCTGCAGTCGAGCCGTGGTGCCGGCGGGGAGCGAGACGTCGTCCCTGACCACCAGCGACACCCGCGCGCTGCGGCCGTCCTCGGTCAGCCGGATCTTGGAGACCCGACCCACCGCGACGTTGTCGATCTTGACGCTGGACTGAGGAACCAGATCGAGTACGTCGCTGAACTCGGCGCTCAGCGTGATCGGGTCCTCCCCCACGTCGGCGCCGCCGGGCAGCGGGGCCTCGTAGACGCCTCCGCTGACGGCACCGAGGCCGCAGCCGGAGAGGGTCAGGGCGGCCGTGGCCACCAGGGCCATGAGCGGTCTCGACAGAGGTCTCGACGAGCGCGACATCACTGCTCCTCTCCGACACCGGGAAGCAGGACCGGTGGCGCGTCCTCGGAGGTCTGGCCGGTGAGCCCGTCGCCGGACCAGACGCTCAGCTCGTTCAGGTTGGTGCGGCCGACGAGGCTGTTGGTCGCCGGGTCGTAGGCATTGACGTACTTCTGCAGCACCAGCGGGATCGTGGCGACCGCCTCCTCGAGCGACTCGTTCTGGTCGACGAGGACCTGGGTCGGCCCCTGCAGGTTCTCGACGCTGGTGCGCATCTCGCCGCGGTTGTCCTTGATGAACGACTCCAGCAGCGCGAGCGCCTCGCCGAGGTTGCTGACCGCGGAGGCCAGGTCGTCGCGGTCGTCGGCGAGATACTCGGTGACCTGCGCGAACCGGCGGTTGGCGTCCTCGACCCCGTCGTCGTGCTCGAGCAGGGTCTGGTTGAAGGTGTCGAGGTTCTCCACGGTGGCGAAGAAGTCCTGGTCGATGTCGGCCAGGGTGGCCGACGCATCGGCGCCTTCCCGGATCACCTGGTTGATGTCGGCGCCCTGCCCGTCGAGGTTGGCCGCCATCACCTCCAGGAACCGCGAGAGCGCACCGTTCTTGTTCACGCCGTTGGGACCGAGCTGGTCGCCGGCCTCGGTCAGCGAGGCGTAGAGGTCGTCGATCTCCACCGGCACCGCGGTCTCCTCGATGACGGTGCCGTCGCGGAGCTCGGGCCCGTCGACGTACGGCTCGGTGAGCTGGACGAAGCGGTCCGAGACCAGCGTCGGAGCGACGATCACGGCCTCGGTGTCGGCCGCGGCGGTCTGGCCGGGGTCGAGCGTCATCGAGACCTTCACGTGCTCGCCGGCCGGGGTCACCGCGGTCACCTCGCCGACCGGTACGCCGAGAATCTGCACGTCGGAGCCGGGATAGAGGCCGATGGAGGCCTCGAAGAGCGCGGAGAAGGTGGTGCCCTTCCGCCCCTCCCGGATCCCGTACGCAGCACCCCACCCGATCGCGCCGACGACGGCGATCACGAGGAGCCCGGCGATGAGTCGTCTCATCTCGTCCCTCCTGGCTTGCAGTCACGCTGGACGTCGTTGTCGAGCACCGGTGCGTTGTTCTCGTCGAAGAGGCCGCAGCCGTAGACGTCGATCCACGGCCCGTTGCTCATCGAGGCGCCGATCACCCGGTAGTAGGCGCCGATCTGGGAGAGCGCCTTGTCGAGGTGGTCCTGGTTGCGCTGCAGGATCTCGGAGACCTGGTCGAGCTTCTTCAGGGCCGGCTGGAGACGCTTCTGGTTGTCCTCGACCAGACCGGTGACCTGCTTGGCGAGGTCGTCGGTGTAGGTGAGCATCTGGTGGATCGCCTGCCGGCGGGCGGCGAGCTCCTCGAGCAGCTTGTCGCCGTCCTCGATCAGGAGCCCGATCTCCTCGTTGCGCTCGGCGAGGGTGCCGGTGACCTCGGTCGTCGTCCTCATCAGCTCGGCCAGCTCCTGGTCCCGCGAGGAGATCGTGCGGGAGAGCCGGGTGAGACCGGAGACCATGCCGCGTACGTCCTCGGGAGTGTCCTCGAAGACCTCCGAGAGGGCGTCCATCGACTGCTCGACCTGGGCCATGTCGATCTCCCCGACGGTGGTGGAGAGGTCGGAGAAGGCGGCGTTGACGTCGTAGGGAGTCGTGGTCCGGGAGACCGGGATCGGCTCGCGGAGGCGGCCCGAGCCGCCCGGGTCCAGGGCGAGGAACTTGCGTCCGAGCAGCGTCTTCACCTTGATCGACGCGGTGGTCTGCGAGCCGAGCGAGACGTCCTTGGCCCGGAACCTGATCAGCACCTTGTCGCCGTCGAGCTCGAGCTCGGAGACCTCGCCGACCTTCACCCCGGCGACCCGCGCCTCGTCACCGGGACGTATCCCGGCGGCCTCGGCGAAGTAGGCCTCGTAGGTGTCGCCACCGCCGATGACGGGGAGGTCCTCGGCGTAGAAGGTGGCGAAGAAGACGCCGGTCATGGCCAGGATCCCGACCACGGCGATGACGATCTTGTTGCGTTCGGCGAACGACTTCGGATAGCGGGCCATCATTGGCACCTTCCTGCCGGCGAGTCCACCCCGAGGTCGCCGTAGTAGCCCTCGGGTTTCGGGATCCGCCCGTCGATGGAGCAGATGTAGAAGTTGAGCCAGCCTCCGTAGGTGGCCATCCGGCCGATCTGGTCGGTCTTCTGCGGCATGGTGGTCAGGAACGTGGTCAGTGCCTCGTCGTTCTCGGCGAGGTTCTCCGAGACGTCGCCAAGGGAGTCGATCGAGTCGCGCAGCGGCTCGCGGCCCTCCTCCAGCAGCCCGGTGACGCTCTGCGAGAGCTCGCCCATCCCCTCGATGGTCGAGCCGAGCGTCTCCCGGTCGGCGGCCAGCCCGGAGACCAGCCGCTGCAGCGTCACCAGGGTGGTGTCGAGCATCCCGGTGCGCTGGCTGACCACCTCCAGGACCGAGTTGAGGTTGGTGATCAGGTCGCCGATCACCTGGTCGCGGTCGGCGAGGGTCGAGGTCAGCGAGGCGGTCGAGGAGAGCAGCGACTCCACCGTCGCTCCCTCGCCCTGGAAGACCGCGATGATCTGGGCGCTGAGGTTGTTGACGTCCTCCGGGTCGAGGAACTTGAACAGCGGCTGGAAGCCGTTGAACAGCATCGTCAGGTCCAGCGCCGGCCGGGTCTCGTCGAGCTCGAACGTGTAGCCGGCGCGCAGCGGCTCGCCGCCGGGAGCACCCGGCTCCAGTGCGATGTAACGCTGCCCGATCAGGTTGCGGAACCGCAGCTCCGCCCGGGTCCCCTCGACCATAGGCGCCGACTCGGCCGCGGTGAAGACGACCTCGGCGGTGTCGTTGTGGCGCAGCCCGATGGACTGGACGGTGCCGATCTTCACCCCCGCCATCCGCACGTCGTCGCCCTTGTTGAGGCTGGTCACGTCGGTGAAGAGCGCCGTGAACGTACGCCCCGACGAGGTCGACCCGTTGGAGATCGTCGTCGCCAGCGCCGCCATCGCCAGGACCGTCACCAGCGCGAAGACCACCGACTTGGTGAGCGTCACCGCGACCGAGCCGCCACTGTTGAGTCTCATCGGACGATCACCTCCGTGCCTCGCAGGGTCGGGCCGAGCAGCAGGCTCGACCAGGTCGGATACTCATCAGGTGCCAGGCCTTCCGCTGGTGCCATCACCTCGGCGATCAGCTGGTTCTCGCCCGGGGAGTTCTGCTCGCCGAGCCCCGTGGTCGCACCGAAGGTGCGCACCCGGTCCGTCGGCGGTGCCTCGATCCGCTCGGCGGAGTCGGCCGTCCCGGTGACGGCCGGCTGGCTGCCGGTCTGGCCGGTGACGTACGGGCATCGGGGGCCGCCGGTGCGCAGCTTCGGGACGTAGCCGGAGGGGTAGGGCTGCCGGATCTCCGAGACGCTGACCAGCGCATGGAAGCCGGGCTCGTCGGTGCCCTTGCCGAGATTCTTGGCCATCACCGGCGCGTAGTCGCGCAGGGCGCTGAAGAGGCAGGGGAAGGAGGAGGCGTACGGGCTGACCGCGCGGAGCGCGTCGCGCGAGGTGTCGGAGAGCACCACGATCGTCTCCCGGTTGCGCTCGAGCCAGCGGTCGGTGTCGGCGGCCGTCGTGGTCACCGACCGGAACGTGTCGGCGAGCTGCTTCTGTTGATTGACCAGAGTCGACGCGGTCACCGTCATGGTGTCCAGCGCGTCCAGCAGGTCCGGCGCGGCCTCCTCGTAGTGACCCGCGACCCGGCCGAGCGCGGCGAGGTCGTCGGCCATCTGCGGGACCAGCGGGTTGAGCTTCCTCAGGTAGTCCGCCCACGCCGAGAAGACCTCGCCGATGTCGTCTCCGTTGTCGCGCAGCATCGTGGCCAGCTCGCTCAGCGTCGCGTTGAGCTTGTGGGGCTGGATCGCCTTGAGCACCGGGAGCAGCTCGTCGAGCACCTGCTCCAGCTCGACCGCCTCGTCGGAGCGGTCCTGCTCGATGGTGTCACCGGCCTCGAGGTCCGCCCCGCCCGCGGTCGGCTGCAGTGCCACGTAGCGTTCCCCGAAGAGCGTCTTGGGCAGCAGCCTGGCGGTGGTATCGGTCGTGAGGTCGGAGAGGACCCCGGGCTCCAGGGCCAGGGTCAGCTCGGCGCCGCCCTCGCGGGCCGAGACGGTGCGGACCGTGCCGACCGGCACCCCACGCAGCTTGACGTCGGAGCCCTCCTGGAGGGCGTTGCCGAGGGTGCCGGTGGTCAGCGTGACCTCGGAGCGGTCCACGAAGGTCTGGTCGTAGGCGAGCCAGGCGCCGAGCCCCACCGCCGCGACCACGGCCAGGTAGCACAGGCCGAGGAAGGCGTCGCGAAGTCTGCCGAGGCTCATCCTGCGATCCTCACCGTCGTGGTGGCGCCCCACATCGCCATCGAGAGGGCGAGGTCGAGCAGCGCGACGACCACGATGGTCCGCCGCACCGAGCGCCCGACCGCGATCCCGACCCCCGACGGCCCGCCGCTGGCGTAGAAGCCCAGCCGGCAGTGGATCAGGATGATCAGGATCGAGAAGATCAGGACCTTCCCGAAGCTCAGCAGGATGTCGATGGGCGGCAGGAAGAGCTGGAAGTAGTGGTCGTACGTCCCGGCCGACTGCCCATGGAAGTAGACCGTCACGATCCGCGAGCCCGCATAGGAGGTCAGCAGCCCGACGACGTAGAGCGGGATGATCGCCACGAAGCCGGCGACCACGCGGGTCGAGACCAGGTAGGGGATCGTGCCCAGCCCCATCACCTTGACCGCGTCGATCTCCTCGTTGATCCGCATCGCGCCGAGCTGGGCGGTGAACCCGGCGCCGACGGTCGCCGACATCGCCAGGGCCGCCACCAGCGGCGCGATCTCGCGGGTGTTGAAGTAGGCGGAGATGAACCCGTTGAGCGTCGAGGTGCCGATCTGGTCGAGCGCTGCGTACCCCTGCATGCCGACGACCGTGCCGACGAAGATGCTCATCCCCGTCATCACGCCGATGGTGCCGCCGATGACCGCGAGCGCGCCGGTGCCGAAGGAGACCTCGGAGAGGATCCGGAGGATCTCGCGGGGGTAGTGCCGGATCGCCGACGGGATGCCGACCAGCACCTTCCCGTAGAACCGGATGTCGCGGCCGGACTGCACCAGCCCGTCCAGCGAGCGGTCCAGGCGCGACCGCTTCTTGACCACATCGACCGTCGCCATCTCAGGCCCCCTTCCCGGGCACGAGCTCGAGGTAGAGCGTGGTGATCACGAAGTTGACGAAGAAGAGGAGCAGGAAGGTGACGACGACCGACTGGTTGACCGCCTCCCCCACCCCCTTCGGCCCGGGCTTGGTGTTGAGCCCCTGGTAGGCGGCGACGAGTCCGGCGATGAGCCCGAAGAGCACCGCCTTGAGCTCGCCCACCCACAGGTCGGAGAGCTGGGCGAGCGCGGTGAAGGAGGAGAGGTACGCCCCGGGCGTACCGCCCTGGATGATGACGTTGAAGAAGTAGCCGCCGAGGACGCCGACCACGCTGACCAGGCCGTTGAGCAGCACCGCCGCGAGCACGCAGGCGAGCACGCGTGGCACCACGAGCGCCTGGATCGGGTCGACCGCGATCACCCGCATCGCGTCGATCTCGTCGCGGATCGTCCGGGATCCCAGGTCGGCGCAGATCGCCGCTCCGCCCGCCCCTGCGATGACCAGCGAGGTCACGATCGGCGCCGCCTGCTGCACGACGGCGAGCACCGAGGCGGCGCCGGTGAACGACTGCGCCCCGATCTGCACCGTCAGCGTGCCGAGCTGCAGCGCGATCACCGCTCCGAACGGGATCGCGACCAGCATCGCCGGGATCCAGGAGACCGAGGTGACGAACCAGAACTGGTCGAGCAGCTCGCGGGCCGCGAACGGCCGCCGGAAGGCCGCCCGGAAGGTGTCCAGGCCCAGCGCGAAGAGCGCCCCGACCTGGTCGAGCCCCCTGCTGACCGGATCCTTCGTCCGGACTGCGGCAGGGGCTCGGTCGACCTCGTCGTCATCGGCGGTGTAGAGCGTCGCGGCTCCGCTCGCCACCCGGTCCGCATGCCGCGTGGCACCCTCGCGGGGTGCGCCGCTGGCCGGGGCGAGCTGGCGCGGCAGCACCTCGATGGCGCGGGCGCCGGCGCGTACGGTCGCCACTCCTCCGGACGGGTAGTAGGCCTCGCCCTCGACGTAGTCGTCGTTGACGCCGTGGTCGGTCTCCTCGCTCATCCCGATCGGCCCGATCGGGTCGCCGCTCATGAACTGGGAGACGACCGGGTGGTCGGTGAGCAGAAACTCCTCGCGCGGGCCGTACATCACCAGCCGCCGGCGGTAGAGCATGCCGAGGTTGTCCGGCAGCGTACGTGCCAGCTCGATGTTGTGGGTGACCACCAGCATCGTCGCGTCGGTGGCCGCGTTGACGTCGACCAGCAGCTGGGCGAGGTTGGCCGTACGCACCGGGTCGAGCCCCGAGTCGGGCTCGTCGCACAGGATGATCGAGGGCTCGGTGACCAGCGAGCGGGCCAGGCCGGCGCGCTTGCGCATCCCGCCGGAGATCTCGCCGGGCAGCTTGTGCTCCTGCCCCATCAGCCCGACCAGGTCGAGCTTGTCGTTGGTGATCTGCCGGATCTCCGACTCGCGCTTCCTGGTGTGCGCCCGCAGCGGGAAGGCGACGTTGTCGAAGACGCTCATCGAGCCGAAGAGCGCACCGTCCTGGAAGAGCACCCCGAACCGCTTGCGCAGCTCCTGCCGCTGGGACTCCCGTGCCTTGACCATGTCGACCCCGTCGACCAGGCAGACCCCGGCCTCCGGCCGCAGCAGCCCCATCAGCGACTTCAGGAACACCGACTTGCCGGTGCCCGAGGGCCCCAGCAGTGCGGTGACCTCGCCCTGGGGCAGCGTGAGGGTCACGTCGCTCCAGATGTTCTGGGACCCGAAGCTCTTGGTGAGCCCGGTGACCTCCACGGTTCCGCCCATCGCGGGACCTCCTGATCTGCCGTTGTGGGGTGTGCTTCGACCCGGACGGTACGTGTGGCACCGGTCACACGGGAGAGGAAATCGAGCCGCCCGACAAATGCGGGCCGGGTTTTGTCACGCGCATGACAAATTGCCCTCGAAGCTCTCAGCCGCAGCGCTCGAGCTCGACCCAGTCCAGCGCCGAGCTCTCGCGCGCGCCGAGCGCGAAGAGGAGCAGGGTGACGAACTCGGGGTCCTGGAGGCGGCTGCCGAAGGCGGCCCGTAGCCGGAGCTTGTGGTTGCGGACGGTGTGCTCGTGGATGCCGAGCTCGGCGGCCAGCGCCGGCGCGTTCGCGCCGGTGAGCAACCAGAGCCGCAGCGTACGCAGCATCGCCCGCCGGTGCTCGTCCTTGAACGCCTCCAGCGGCGCGAGGGCCTCACTCGCCTCCCAGCGCGAGAGCGTGGGGTCGGCGTTGAGCAGCAGGGCGACGTGGTGGTCGGCGCAGCGCACCACCGGGTCCGCGGGGATCATCCCCGACTCGACGAGGTCCCGGGCACGCTCGGTCCAGCGGATCGCAGCCGGCACATCGGCCAACGGCACCGGCACGGTCACGAAGACAGGGCCGGTACGCGGCCACCCCCGCATCACCGCGCTGACGGCGTCGACGTCGGCCGGGTCGGTGACCACCAGAGCGCGTCGGCCGGCGGTGTCCCACGCGCACCCGCCGGGCAGCTCGACAGGGTGCTCGGCAGATGGCTCGACCGAGTCCAGCGGGATGATGGTGTCGACCGAGCAGACCACCACCGCCGGCGGCAGCTGCCAGCCGACACGCGCGGCGAGACCATCGATCACCTCGGCGTCCGCCGCGCCGGCGAGACCGCGAACGAGCCGGCGCCGGATCCAGCGCGGATCCGCCTCGCGGTCACGGATGCCGGCGGCGTACCCGCGGGCGACGTCGTCGAGGAGGATCCCCATGTAGGCGAGCAGGGAGCCGCACAGCGTCCCCCGTACGTCGTCGGGGACGAGCCCCTCGGCCTCGTGACGGATCGCCTCGGCCGCCCGGTGGGTGGCCAGGTCGACGGCGGCCCGGAACCCGTCGAGGCTCCGCTCGGCCAGCGCCTCCCCCTTCCCCATCCCGAAGTACATCGCCGACACCGTCTCCGGGTCGGACGGGATCTTCTCGACCACGTCGGCATAGAGCTCCACGGCGCTGGCGACGGCCTTCGTGATCAGGTCCCGACGCCGCTGGGTGGGGTGTCGGGAGTAGGCGGCGACCTGGCGCAGGATCTCGTCGGTGATCTGCGGGACCAGCCCGCGGCCGACCCGGCGGATCACCGCGCACTCCGTAGGCGAGACGTGTGGGGCATGGATCTTCTCGGCGAGCTGCCGAGAGGCGCTTCGGCGTGGCAGTCGTGGGCGCGGGACACGCGTTCCGGCGGTCGTCGTCTGGCTCTGCGTCGGACTCATGGATCTACGACTTCTCCCCTCGATCCCCGGCCCGCAGGAGCACTGTGCTTCGTCAAGCCGGCGCACTCAGTGACGCTCATCACAGAGGAAACCGAGCCGATCAGCCAGTGCTGGAAGGCCCAATCGGCATGCGGAGAGCCCTGAATTATCACGTGCATGACAAATTCGAGCCGCGGATGTCGCGTGCGCGACATCCGCGCGGCCGATCTGACGGTCTCGGCCGTCACGCCATGGAAATGAAGCGTCGACCTGCGAGATGAAGGGAGCTCGATCTCATCCACCCGAAAGGGCACCACCCATGAAAAAGCTTCCGGTGATCGGCGCAGCAGCAGCAAGCCTCATCGTCGTCACCCCCGCCGCAGCCCAGGCCGCGCCACCGTACGACGTCGCCGTCGGCGGCAGCACGGTGGTGGGCGACCACGCCTTCAGCGCCGCGGACGTCGGCGGCATCAATTTCTCCACGCCGCTCGTCGCGGGGAATTGCTTCTCCATCAGTGGGATGGGACAGGCACACAGCGGAACCGCGATGAGCGGGAACTACACCGGCAATACCCCCGCGGACCACCCCTTCACCATCGAGGGTGTCGCTTGGACCGGATGCACCGAGCAGCTCGGCACTCCACTGGACTTCACCCAGGTCGGAGAGTGGAGGTTCGCCAGCCAAGACCCGACAGCGACTGCCGCCCGGACCGACACACTCTCCGGCACAGTCTCCAACGTCAGTCTCCACATCGTCGACGGCCCTGACACCGGCCTGTGCGACTTCTGGTTCACCGGCAGCGCGGATGCGACCTTCGATGAGACCACGCAACGCCTCGCGTTCGTCGAGACAGGCGACGGCAGTCTCTCCGTAGAGAATGTCTCTGGCGACTGCCTCGGCATGTTCGCGCAAGGTGACCCGGTTGACCTTCAGGTCTCCCTATCCCTCAGCATCCCGGACGGCCCGCTGAACATCAGCTGACGCCACACCGACGCGGCGGCCGGTGGTGACGATCGAGCGTCGTCACCGGTCGCCCTCAGGTATCTCCAGTGCCGGCGGGATCAAGGGGACCGCCGCGGTCCCGGGGTTGCACGGCACCGACTCAACCGTCGCCTCGCCTGGACCAGGCGGCAGATTGCCTCCTGCAGGGTTCTTCTTCGTGCAACCGAAGGCACCTCCCTGATGGGTGCGGATGGCGTAGCCCGATCCTGAGACCGTCGCGGTGAGCAGCGCGGACAGGTCGTCACCATCAGCCGTGACACATCCGTCAAATGGCGGCACGTCGATCGTGCCGGTCAGCTCGCCACCGACGCTGAGGTTGAAGTGGCCATTCTCCCAGAATGGCTGCGGCGGCTGAGGGACGATCACGCCGTCGACCACGCCATACCGGTATCCATTTCCGTGCAGCTGAATCTTGCCAGGCACTGTGGTGCGACAGGTGCCTGAGAGCCGCATCGCGACACCGTCGACTACGAGTGAGGTGATCTGCGTGTGAAGCTCGGCGTCGACCTCGCTGTCGGGCACCTCGGCCCCGCCGTCGACTGTGCAGGTCAAGTTCTCGATCTCGATGGGCCGAGGCAGACCACCATCACGAGTTTGCTCCAGCCGCACTCTCGCCTCTACTGGGATAGCGCCGAACGCGACGGTACGAATCGTCACCTCACGGCTGATCCCGTAGTTGTGCGGCGCCCCAGCCTCCGCGACGAGGTATACGTTCGCGCCGGCGACCGTGCAGCGGATATAGCGCGACGGGTCCGGGTTGTCCACGACCCCGCTGTAGAAGTCGAAAGCAGAGGTCATCAATGGCGTACGGATCCACTGCTGGGCAGTCTCTGCCTTGGCCGCCGATCCCATCGCAGCTCCACCCCAAGAACGGTGCACGACCGGTGCCGGGTGAACTTCTGGCGCGGGCAATCCGGGATAGGGCCCCTCGTCGGCACGGCTGCTGCCAGTGCCAACCATGATGAAGGCGACCACAGCCAGCATCGCCGCCGCCGTGACGTGTCTCCTCGTTCGCCGCATGCAACGACCATGATGCCGCCGGGTTCGCGCCGCAACCTGGATCAGAGGGTTCGCTTCATGCGCCCGCACATTTTGTCATCGCCATGACAACTCCGGCGTCGAGCGGCCGGTGCGATGTCGTGTGCGCGACATCCTGGGGCCCGTTTTCGCCCATTCACGCCGTTGGCCGTCGACAGCCGGCCCAGCCACGGGGATGAATGGGCGAAGCGGGGACACCTGGTCTCCTCTGATCCGAAGGGACATCGTTCGATGGCTAAGAAGATCCTTCTCGTGGGCGCGGCGGCAGCCGCTCTCACCCTTGCGACCCCGGCGATGGCAAGCGCCGCGCCCCCGTACACCGTCTCCGTCGGCGGGAGCTCGACCGCCGGGAGCCATCCGTTCACCGCAGCCTCGGTGGGCGGGATCAACTTCGCGACCGCACTGAACACGATGAGCTGCACGTCGGCCAGCGCATCCGGGACCGTGCAGAGCGGAACCGGGCTGACCACAGTTGCCACCATCGCGTCCACCGGGTGGAGCGGATGCACCGAGCAGTTCGGGACCCCGCTCACGGTCACCCACAGTGGTTCCTGGTCCCTCACCCCGACCGGCTCGGCCACCGCGGGCTCGACCGACGTGATCGCCGGCAAGATCGTCGGCGTCAGCGCCCGCGTGGTCGACTCGTCCGGCACCGGGCTCTGCGACTTCACGGTGGGTGGAAACGTGGACGGGAGCTTCAACGAGGCCACCCAGAGGCTCGTCATCGCTGAGTCCGGCGCTGATGCCAGCCTCAAGATCACGAGCGTCGCCGGAGACTGCCTGGGCACCATCACCGTCGGCGAGGCCGCCAGCTTCTCCGGAACCTACGCCATCACCTCCCCTGACGGCGCGATCAACCTCAGCTGAATCAACGATCGATGACGGTGCGTCCGATGGGCGCACCGTCGTCATGTGGCACATGTTCACCATCCCGAAGGAGCCCGTCATGTCTCTCTCGACTCTCATGAAGCGCCGGCTCGGTCTGCTCGCCGTCCCCGCCGCGGCAGCGCTGCTCACCGTCGCCGCGGCCGCACCCGCCCACGCCGCACCGCTCGACATCCTCTACGACGCCAACGGCACCACCGTCGTCGCCTCGACCGGGTCGCAGCTCCCGGTCGGCCCGGCGGTCCTGGACACGACGCTGGAGACCACGACCGGCGCGTTCACCGGTTCGCTCGCGCTTCCCGGCGCCCACACCGAGTTCAAGGCGGCGGGATTCATCCCGATGAGCGCCGACGTCAGCTTCGAGGAGGCCGCCCCCACCACCGGCACGCTCAAGCCCCACCCCGAAGGCGGCGGCAGCTATGTCGAGGCCACCTCCTACTACAACGTACGTCTCACCAACATCAAGGTCGTCGGCTTCCCGACCTTCTCCGGACCGTTCTGCCGCACCGTCGAGCCGGTGGCCATCCCCGTGGCCACGCCCGAGGGTGAGCGGTTCGGGGTCTTCACCGGTGGCCGGCTCACCGGGACGTACTCGATCGGCGACTTCCAGAACTGTGGTCTGAACACCTGGCTGGTCAATGCCCTCGTTCCCGGCGATGGGAACACCATCGAGCTCAACCTCACCAACCCGCGGCGCGGCTGAGCTCTCCCTCCCCGAGTCCGCCGGGTGGCCGAACGGCCCCCGGCGGGCTTTGCCCATCCAGGCCACGCAGCGGCACGGGCGTACCCGATTTCGGGGGCGCGCAAGGCAAAGACGTGCCATGGTGGTCGATACCTTCTCGGGCATGTTGGACGAAGGAGTTTGACGTGCGACGGAGCACGCGATGACGCAGACCCACCAGTCCCCCGGGCTACCCGGTTCCGCCGTGTGGATGCTGAAGAGCCTCGAGAGCGAGGTGCGGCCGATCGCGCGCAAGATCACCCGTCATCTTCGCGAGGGATTGCCGGCGGAGACCGAGGGCTTCGAGGAGCTGATCTTCACCGCGGTGCACGGCGCGATGTCGCACTTCATCGACCTGGGCCTCGGGCGTTCGGCGCCCTATATCGCCATCGACGACCACTTCCGCAAGGTCGGCTTCAAGGTCGCCGCGCTGGGCCAGGACCGGGCCATCGTCGACCAGGGCATCCACATGGCCACCACCGAGCTCTGGGACGAGCTGCGTCGCCGGGCGGTCGAGAACGAGCTCTCCGCCGCGGCGCTGAACGCGCTCAACGAGATGATGACGTCGTACGTCGAGCACCTGACCTCGCAGGTCAGCAAGGGCTTCGAGGCCGGCACCGAGGCGCGCGACCAGGACAACGACGTCGCCCGGGCCCGGCTGATCGACCGGATGCTGTCGGGGGCCTCCGCCGACGAGATCGAGGTGCAGGCGGCGCTGGGCGACTGGGCGCTGCCGGAAAAGGTGACCGTGATGGCGGTCGAGCTCCGTGACGGAGACCGGATCCCCTCCGACGCCCTCTCGGCCACCGCCCTCACCCGCCGCCGCGCGCCGACCCAGGTGGTGATGTGCCCTCCTCACGACACCGAGTCGGTGACCAAGCAGGTCCGGGCCGCGGCTCCCAAGGCGCGGGTCTCGGTCTGCTGGCCGGTGCCACCCGGGGACGTACCCGCCGCCTGGCGCTGGGCCAACCGCGCCCTGGCGCTGGTCAACGCCCGGGTGATCCCGGCCAAGCCGGTCATCGACTGCCTCGCCTACCGCACCGAGATCTGGCTCCACGCCGAGCCGGTGATGCGCCGCCAGCTCGCCCAGGAGCTGCTCGAACCCCTGCTGGCCGAGTCGGCCAACTCCCGCGAGATCCTCACCGAGACCCTCCTGGTCTGGCTCGAGACCCGGGAGAGCGCGCCGGCGATCGCGGCGGTCCTCGGCGTGCACCCGCAGACCATCCGCTACCGCTGGAAGCGGATCAACGAGCTCTTCGGGGAGTCCCTGCGCGACCCCGAGTTCGTGACCCAGCTCCTGCTGTTGCTGAAGGCGAGCGTGCCGCTGTGGGTCGCCGGCGACCAGAGCGACTTCGACCGCTACCAGCAGCAGACCGGCTGACCTGGGTCGCTCATGGTGGAAGTGATCGTTCTCGTGGCTGGTGCTGTCGCTGCGTACGTCCTGGGGTTCGTGTTTCCGCAGTTCGTCGCGGGCTGGGCCGGGCGCCGGCGCGGGATCGAGTCGGTGCCGCGGCCCTCGTGGGCGGTCGCTGCCCGGGTCGACACCGTGGTGCTCGACCGGTGGGGGACGGTGACCACCGGGCGCCTCGTGGTGAACACCGTCGACCCGCTCGATCCCGACCATCTGCGCAATCTGCGCTGGTTCGCGGGAGCGTTGGAGCACGAGGCCGAGGGCCCGCTCGCCCGCGCGGTCGCCCGGCTCTCGCCGCGGGGCAAGGTCACCGACTTCGGCGTCGTTCCCGGATCGGGGGTGCGGGGGTCGGTGGACCGACATCCCGTACGCGTCGGGCGGCCGTCCTGGGTCGGCATGGCCGAGCGCACCGACCGCGGCACCGTGCTCGGCGTCGAGCTCGACGGGCGACCGCTGGGCTATCTCGTGGTCGGCGACGAGCCGCGCAAGGATGCCGGGGTGTCGGTGTCACGGCTGACGTCCGCGGGGGTGACGCCGGTGCTGGTCTCCGACGACGGCTCCCGCGAGACCGAGGAGCTGGCCGAGACCTGTGGGATCGAGCGGTGGCATCCCGAGATCGCCCCCGAGAAGCGGGAGCGGCTCGTCGCCGAGCTGCAGGAGCAGGGGCAGGTGGTCGCCTTCGTGAGCGCTCGCCCGGAGGACGCCGAGGCCCAGGCGGTGGCCGACCTGGCCGTGGGCGGGAGCTCCGGCGTACGGCTGACCGATCTCGACGTCCGGCGCGTCGCCGAACTGATCTCGCTCGGCCGCGGGGTCGTCCTGGGTCGTCGCTGGGCCGGGCCCGTCGCACTGGCGCCGGCGGTGGCCGGGGCGGTGCTGACGATCCTGGGCGCCGGCTCGATCCTGCTCGCCGCGGGGTGCGCGCTGCTCTGCCTGGTGACCGCGGCAGCGGCCGGGACGATCGCGGTGACGAGGTCCGGAAACTTGTCACGTGCGTGAGTAGTTTCCGGGATTCTCGGCCCGGATCGCACTCAGCTCGTTGTGGCGGGGCTCACATGATGGCTGGATCGGTGGCATCGACCCACCCCGCCCGACCCGAGGATGTGACCGAGGATGACCCCACGACCCGGTCTGCTGTTGAAGGCAGCTGCGCTGCCCGTCGCCGCCGCCACCGCCGCGTGGACGATCCATGCCATCCAGGAGGGCCGGCCCGTCGACGCCGCGGCCAGCGTGCGTCAGGTGCCGGTCGAGGTGCCGGCCCAGGAGCTGCTGCCGCCGGTGAGCGTCTCCGCCGTCAAGCCCGTCCCCCAGGTCAGCCCCACCCTCGCGGCCAAGCCCGCCGGTTTCGCCGCCGAGGCGGCCGCCGGAGTCATCCCCGAGACCGCGCTCTCCGCCTACCAGCGGGCCGCGACGGTGCTCGCCGACGCCGACCCGGACTGTCGTCTCGACTGGTCGCTGATCGCCGCCATCGGACGGGTCGAGTCCGACCACGGCCGCGCCGGGGGTAACACGCTGTCCGCTTCCGGGGTCGCGACGCCGGGAATTTTCGGCGTACCTCTCACCGGCGCCGGCGCGACCGCGCGCATCCTCGACACCGACGGCGGCACCTACGACCGCGACCTCGTCTACGACCGGGCGGTCGGGCCGATGCAGTTCATCCCGTCGACCTGGTCCGACGTCGGGGTCGACGCCGACGGCGACGGGCGCCGCGACCCGCAGGACGTCGACGACGCCGCGCTCGCCACCGCGGTCTACCTCTGCTCCGGCTCCGCCGACCTGTCCACCGCGGCCGGGCAGCGCTCGGCGGTGCTGCGCTACAACCACAGCGAGGCGTACGTCTCGGCGGTCCTGCAGATCGCCGCCGGCTATCGCCTCGGGACCTTCGAGGCACCGACCGACGTCGTCCTGCCGGCCGCGCAGATCCCGGTCACCTCCGCCTCCGACCTCGAGCCGCTTTCCGGCGCCACGCCCAGCGCCCAGCCACCCCGGCGCTCGGGCGGCTCGCCCGCGGGCGGGACGGACACCGGTACGCCCGGCGGCGGCTCGACCACGCCCTCGTCGCCCTCGCCGTCGGGCTCTCCCGGCGATGACGGGTCCGTCGTCCCGTCGCCCACCTCGGGCCCGGACCCGACCGGCTCCCCCACGGAGTCACCGACCGAGACGCCCACGGAGACGCCGACCGAGACGCCGACCGAGACGCCCACGGTGGATCCGACTCCGACCGAGACCCCGACCGAGACGCCGACCGAAGCTCCGACCGAGACGCCCACCGAGACTCCGGCCGCGACCGAGTCGGCCGACGAGTCGACCGGCGCGGAGGCCACAGCGAGCACGTCCTGAGAATCGGTCCCCCGACGTGTTGGCCTCGGCACCTCCGCCCGCGCACCCGTCTCGACCACCGCCCTCCCCCGCTGGTCGAGCCGCCGGAGCCCCGGCGAACGTGTCGGGGCCAACACCCCTCGGTTACGTTAAATCGCGTTACAACGCCGCCCCGTGCGGGCACACTGGGAGAGCTGCTTGACTCCCCCACCAGGAGCCGCCCCGATGCCGACCGATACCGAACGTCTCGTTGCTCATGTCGCGCGCCTCGGTGAGGAGCACCCACCGATCCCGATGGACTCGGTCGACTTCACCGTGAACGACCCGGCCGGCTTCGGCGCCCGCTTCGGCCATGTGCTCGACTACATGGCGCGGGTCGAGCTCGAGGTCGACCGCAACGTACTCGAGATCTCGACCATGCTCCCCAACCCACCCGAGGTCGACAAGCAGTTCTACGCCGAGGTGTGGCAGCCCCAGGAGATCCAGCACGGACTGATCCTCGACCGGCTCCAGCAGATCCTCGGGCGCCCGCCGGCGACCACCGATCTGGACCACGTCGGCCTGAAGCTGAAGGTGCTCGGCCTGCTGGCTCACCTGGAGCCGTTCCAGGACGTCTGCCGGATGCTCTACTACCTGACCGGCATGGCCACCGAACGCTCCGCGGTGATCGCCTACAACCTGCTCCACGACGGGGTCATCGAGACCGGCGAGCACGCCGTCGCCGAGACCGTCATCGCACCGATCAAGCGCCAGGAGCCGGGCCACTACGCCTTCTACCAGCTCTCCGCCCGCGCCCACTGGGCCACGCTCGCCGCCTGGCAGAAGTGGCTGGTCAGACGCATGCGCCGGATCTCCTTCGCCCCCGTGGGGGTCAACAACGTCACCCAGCTCGCCGACTTCGGCGACGTCATGGAGACCCTCGGCGTCGACCACGAGGGCCGCGACCTCGCCGCCGACGTGGCCAGGGTCGAGCAGGAGCTCCTCTGGGCCCGCGACCGCGGCCTCCCGGTCCCCGACTACGTCACCCGCGCCTTCCGCGACGCGGTCGAGGCGGCTCGGGCGCGCGCGGCTGCCTGAATGCTCACCGAGGTAACTCGGTCAGCGGTCACCGACTTCGTGGAACTCCACGAAGGAAGCGCGCATACACCGAGTTACCTCGGTGAACATCCACCCGTCACCCGCGCCACTTCGACACGAGCATCTCGACCGTCGCGCCCTTGATCGCCCGGCTTCCCGGAACCGTGCCGACGACCGTGCCCGCCTTCCAGCGCGACTTCACCCGCTTGCCGACGACCGGCTTGAACCCAGCCGCCTTGAGCCGTGCGGTGGCCCGGGCGATGGAGAGCCCCTCGACCTTCGGGATCTTGACGCCCTTGCCGTTGACGACGCTGGCGCCGGGACGTACGAAGCCGGCCGAGCCCAGCTTGCCGTCGATCGCCCGCATCGCGTCGGCCCACATCGGCCCAGCCACGGTCGAGCCCGACGCCGAGGCGACATAGCCGCCGCGCAGGCGCTGGCCGTTGAGGGAGACCCATTTGCCCTCGTAGTTGGCACCGGCGATCATCGACGCGGTCGCCAGCTTGGGCGTGTAGCCGTTGAACCACACCGCGCGGTCGCTGTTGGTCGTCCCGGTCTTGCCGGCCGACGGCACGCTCAGCGCGAGCTTCTGCCCGAACCCGCCCGGCTGCAGCACGCCCCGGAGGATGTCGTTCATCGCATCGGCCGTGCCGGTACGCATCACCTGCTCGCACGAGGCGGCGTACTCCTTCATCGTCTTCCCGTCCGGGCCGACGATCTCGGTCACCGGCCGCGAGTCACAGTGCTTGCCACGAGCACCGAAGGTCGCGTACGCCTCGGCCATCTCCAGCGGGCTGACATCGACCGGGCCGAGGGTGAAGGACGGCACCCGCTCGTGGGCGGGGTCGGTCAGGCTGACGCCCATCTTCTTCGCGAGCGTGTAGGGGGCGCAGACGCCGGTGAACTGCTCGAGCCGGACGTAGAAGGTGTTCACCGACTCGCGGGTGCCGGTGTAGAGGTTCTTGTTGCCCGAGGTGGTCGAGTTGCCGACCGGGTAGGGGTTGGGGTTGAAGTTGCCCTCGCCGGGGCAGTTGGCGAAGGACGCCTGGTTGAAGGTCCGCTTGGGCGGCGACGGGATCTCCTGCCGCAGCGGGAAGCCCTTCTCGATCGCCGCGGCGCCGACGAAGACCTTGAAGGTCGAGCCTGCCTGGAAGCCGTTGGCGTCGCCGTACTCCTTCGGCACCAGGTAGTTGAGATAGGACTCGCCCTTCTTCCGGTTCTCCCCCATCGGCCGCGACTGCGCGAGCGCCTTGACGTTGCCCGTGCCGGGCTCGACCATCGCCAAAGCGCCGACCGCGTTGTCGGTGGGCGAGACGCGGCCGCTCACCGACCGCTGCGCCGCCTTCTGGAAGCTCGCATCCAGGGTCGTCCTGATGGTCAGCCCGCCGGTCTGGAGCAGCCGCCAGCGCTCGGCCTCGGTCTCGCCCAGCGACTTGTCGGCGAGCAGCCACCGCAGCGCGTAGTCGCAGAAGAACTCCGCCGAGGATCCGAAGCAGCCGTTGCGGCTGTCCTGGACGTTGAGGCCGAGCTCGGTCTCCTTGAGCTTCTCGGCGTCGGCACGCGGCAGGTCACCGACCTGGGCCAGCCGCTCGAGCACCAGGTTGCGGCGCGCCAGCGTGGCGTCCGGGTAGTCGGTCGGGTCGTAGCCGGTCGGGTTCTTCACCATCCCGGCCAGCATCGAGGCCTGCCCCCAGGTCAGGTCGGCGGCGTCGACGCCGAAGTAGTGCTTCGCGGCCGCCTGGACCCCGTAGGCGGAGTCACCGAAGTAGGCCGCGTTGAGGTAGCGCTCGAGGATCCAGTCCTTGTCGTGGTTCTCCTCGAGCCAGATCGCATAGCGGAGCTCGCGGATCTTGCGGGCCGTGGACTTCTCGGTCGCGGCGGCCCGCTCCTCGTCGGTGTCGGCTCCGTAGACGAGAGTCGTCTTGACCAGCTGCTGGGTGATCGACGAGCCACCCTGCACCGAGCCCGACTCGGAGGCCGAGTTGCGCAGCAGCGCCCGCAGCGTGCCCTTGAGGTCCATCGCGCCGTGCTCGTAGAAGCGGCTGTCCTCGATCGCGAGCAGTGCCTTCGGCATGTTCGGCGAGATCTGGTCGAGCGACTTGTAGGACCGGTTCTGGTCGTAGAGAGTCGTGATCACCTTGCCGTGCACGTCCAGGATGCGGGTCGTCTGCGACAGCTCGCCCATGTCGATGTCGAGGGGCAGATCGTCGATCGCCTGGGCGCCGGACTTCGCCGCGACGCCGGTGAGGTGGATGAACGGAACCGCCATGCCGGAGGCGACCAGCCCCGTCACCGCGGCGACGCCGATGAATGCCGCGAACCGCATCGCGACGCGGTGAAACGGCATGGAACGAACGACTTTGCGCGCCAAGATGGGGGCTCCTATCCGGGCCTCGAGCCAGGACCGGCGAGGGTTGCTGAACGATTGGAGAACAGGTGTTCAGAATACCGGAAGGCCCCACAACGATCGCGTTCGATCCGCCACACTTCTCCCTGTGAACCCCTCGGTCTCCGGAGTCGCCGTGGCATGGCGTCCCGCGATCGCCCAGCTCCTCCAGACGTACGCCGCCTCCGGCCGTCTCGGGTTCACCGAGGTGGTCGCGGAGAACACCGCGCCGGAGCAGGTCCCGCAGGCTGTCCGGGATCTCGGCGTCCCGGTCATCGCCCACGGGGTCACCCTCGGCCTGGCCGGCGCCGACCGCCCCGCGGAGGTCCGCCTCACCCGGCTGGCCGAGCTCGCCGAGGTCCTCGACAGCCCGTTCGTCTCCGAGCACGTCGCGTTCGTGCGGGCGAGCGACTCACCCGACCCGCTGCACGGCGACGTCCTTGAAGCAGGCCACCTGCTGCCGCCGCCGCGCACGAAGGACTCGCTCGACGTGCTGGTCGACAACGTCCGGATCGCGCAGGGCCAGCTGCCGGTGCCGCTCGCGGTCGAGAACATCGCGGCCACCTTCACCTGGCCCGAGGACACCATCAGCGAGCCCGACTTCCTCACCGAGCTCGTCGAGCGCACCGGCGTACGCCTCGTCCTCGATGTCGCCAACCTCTACGCCTCCGCGGTCGCCCGCGGCTCCGACCCCGTCGCCGACCTGGCCCGCTTCCCGCTCGACGCGGTCGCCTACATGCACGTCGCCGGCGGCACCGAGCGCGAAGGCCTCTACATCGACACCCACGCCCACCCGATGCCGACGCCGGTGCTGTCGCTGCTCGCGACCGCGGTCGAGGCGTACGCCGGGCGACGGCTCCCCGGGATCATGCTCGAGCGCGACGCCGATGTGTCGCCGCAGACCGTCGACCCCGAGTTCACGAAGCTCGCCGAGGCGATCCCTACGCCTTCGGCAGGTCCGCCCCACCCGTGACCGGAGCCTGATGCTCCGGGAAGGTGGACTCGGCCGAGACCTCGTCCACCAGTGTGGTGCGGCCGAAGGCTTCACCGAACGGCGTCAGGTGCACCGAGCGGCGCACGATCTTGGCGAACTTCACCGAGTGCAGCGCCTCGAGCACGTCGGGCTGGGCCTCGAGGACCTGGTATTCCAACGGGTCGGGCAGCGGCTCCTTGGAGAACCACACCAGACCGAGCCGGAACAGGTTGTTGAGGTAGGCCGGCACCCGGTCCGGATAGCGCACGCCGCTGCGCCCGGCGATCATGTTGAGACCGGGCGCGATCATGGTGCTGCCGACGAGGCCTGCGGGCCCACCGGTGCGAATGTCCACCGAGGGCTGCGGCCCGGCCTGAAGCAGGTAGAGCAGCATCCGCGCCTCGTCGGGCGCGAGCTCGTCGAGGATCCGGGCGTACGCCGGGTGGCCCTGCTCATCGGCCCAGACGTCGCGGGACCGGTCGAGCAGCTCGGCCCCTCGCCGGCGCAGCACCGGCAGGGAGTCTTCGGAGGCCTCGGCCTCCCGCGTACGAGCGAGCACGACGTCGCGGCCGGCGGCCTCGTAGTCCGCGTCGGAGAGCTCCATCACCTGGTTCGAGTTGGGCAGCATGATCCGGGCCGCGGTGCCGGCGACGATGCCCACGGCCTCGGCCGTCTCCCGCACCAGCCCCACGCGTACGTCCTGGTCGACCATCGCCCTGGCGACTCGGATCCCGGCGCGGCCGGAGGTGCGCAGCCCCCACCCGGCCGTGTGCCAGGCAGCCCCCGCGGCCACCCTCGCCAGACCGGGTGCGGTGCCGGCCACGGCGGAGGCGGTCGGGATGACCTTGCCCAAGAGGCTCATGTCGGAAAGATTAGAAGGTGAAGGAAGCCGCCCGCGAGTCCCATGATCGCGCCGTGGGCGTAGAGCATCCATTCGTCCTCCTTGATCGCTGACCTCATCATGTCCACGAAGTCGCCCGGCGGGAGCTCCTTGGTGCGCCGCGCGACCAGGTCCCGGATCTTGTCCGCCTGGTGACGGCTGAAGCCGGGATCGCGGAACGGCACCAGCGTACGATCCGCCGCCTCGTTGGCGACCGACGTGCTGATCCGGTCGAACCGCTCCGAGCCGAGTGCTATCCGGACCGCACCCCGGTAGGGCCCGGCCGCCCTGTCCACCGCGGGCATCAGCGCGTTGATCAGCAGCTTGCGGGTGGCGTCGCCGCGAGGGCCGTCGAGCAGGAAGTCGCCGATCCGCTCGAGCGTGATCACGTCGGTGGCGATGATGTCGGCGTAGACCTCCGCGGCCTGCTCCTGGCGGCGCGGGAAGAGACCCTGCACCTTGATCCCCAGGACGCGCCGCGGCTCGGCGGGCTCGAAGATCAGCCACATGCCGAGCAGGTTGGTCACCCAGCCGACGACCACGCCGAGGACGGGAAGCAGCCACCACACGTGGAAGGTCTGGTCGATCAGCGCGACCGGGGTGCCGAGCAGGAAGCCGAAGATGAACCCGAAGGCGACCATCAGGTTGAGCTCGCGCTGCCCGAAGTCACGGAAGATCCTGACCACCAGGGCGGGGTTCTTGCGGAAGTGGTCGATGACCATCAGCTTCGGGTCGAGCAGCTGGTCGATGTGTACGCCGATGTCGTCGGTGACCTTGTGCACGATCGAGGGGAGCTGCGCCTGCACACGGACGGCGATCGCGTCCTTGACCGGCCGCGGCAGGTCGCGCCAGAGCCGCGGGTGCTCCCGCATCATGATCTGGTCGACCAGCTCGGGCACCTCCGGCCGGAAGGTCTCCACGATGTGCGTGGCGATCTCCGAGGGGCCGAGCTGCTGGTAGAAGTCGCTGGGTGTGCCGAGCTTGGCGATCGCCTTGTCGACGGCGATCGAGCCCATCTTCGCGGCGCGTGCGGGGATGATGCCCTGCCAGCCGATCCCGCCCTGGGCGAAGCCCGGGACCTCCTGCAGCTTGTGCGGCAGCACCCGGGTGAGCTCGCGCAGCCCGGGCACCTGGAACCCCTTGAAGGAGAGCGGGGAGAAGAGCATGTAGAGGCCCGACCAGTTGATCAGCCAGCCGATCACTCCGGTGAAGATCGGGATGGTGATCAGCGAGAGCCAGTGGACGTGGGCAGCCCAGTCCTCCAGCCAGCTGACCAGCGAGTCCTGCCACTCCGGCGACATCCGAGCTCCTTCCGCCAGAGTTCCAGACCGTCAGTATGCGTACCCTACCCACAGGCGAACGCACACACCCTGAAGCGTCTGCTATTCGGTTGATGCCTCCGTCGCCGCACCTGGCGGGATCTCATGGCTCGGCAACCGGTCGAGATCCTCGACGTCGGCGAAGCAGGCCCGGGCGAAGTCCTGCCCGAACGGGGTCAGGTGGATCGAGCGCCGCTTGATCCGGGCACCGCCCTTGGCGTGCAGAGCCGCGAGTACGTCGGGTTGCGCCTCGACCACCTGGTAGCGGATCAGCTCGCTGACCGGATCCTCGGACTGCCAGACCAGGCCGAGCCGGGTCAGGTTGTTGAGGTACTGCGGCACCAGCGACGGGTAGCGCACGCTGGCGTGCGCTCCGATCATGGTCAGTCCCCGGGCGATCATCCGAGCCCCGCGCAGATGGCCGATCAGGCCGCCCTCGACCACGTCGACGGCCGGCTGCGGGCCACCCTTGAGCATCAGCACCAGGATGCGGGCCTCGTCGGGGGCCAGCTCGTTGAGGATCGACACGAAGGCCGGGTGCCGCTCGTTCTCGTCCCATACGTCGCGCGAGCGGCGCAACAGCTCCTCGCCGGTCCGCCGCAGCCGGTCGGGCTCCGCCCCCGGGGCGACTCCGTTGACCCGCGCGGCACGACCTTCCATCGCCGCCCTCGCGCTCTCGGCGGCCGGCAGCGCGAACCGCTCCAGCAGACCCGTGACCGGGTTGCCCGTGGCGACCCGCTTCGCGAGGGCGGTCACCTGGCGGGCGTTGGTCGCCACGTCCTCGGTGAGCCGGACCGCCTCGTCGGGGTCGACGACCGCCTTCGCGACCCGCCCCACCCCGCGGGCGTACGTCCTCAGCCCCCAGCCAGCGGTGTGGGCGACCGTGACCGCGGAGATCCTGAGCAGGCCCGGGAGGACCTCCATGGCATCGTCGACGAGACCGCCGCTCGGGGCCGGCGTGGGCATGCGGTGCATCCCCTCCCGACCGTCGACGAGCTCTTCGGGCGGCTCGATCGAGCGTGGTCGACGGGCCTCTGGCTCGGTGTTGATGTGGAGGGCGCTCACAACACGTTCCACCATTCGAAGACCGCCACGTGCAGAAACCCGCCCGCCAGGCCCATGATCGCCCCGTGGGCGTAGAGCAGCCACTCGTCCTCCTTGATCGCGGCTCTCATCATCTCAACGAAGGTCTTCGGAGGCAGCGCCCTGCACCGGTCGGCGATCAGCCGGTGGATGTTGCACGACTGCTGCTGGCTGAAGGCGGCGTCGCGCAGCGGGGTGAGCGTGTAGTCGACGGCCTGCTCGGCGACCGAGGACCGGATCGCGTCGAACCTCCTGGTCCCGACCGCGACCCGGACCGCACCGTAGGCCGGTCCCACCGCGGCGTTGACAGCCGGCTCGAGGGCCGCGGCGAGCATCTGACGGGTGCGGTCGCCGGACGGCCCGTTGAGGAGGTGCTCACCGATGTGCTCGAGCGTGATCACGTCCTTGGCGATGTGCTTGCCGTAGACGTCCGAGGCCTGCCACTGCCGCCGGGCGAAGAGCGCCTGGATCTTGAACGGACCGATCCGCCTGGGCTCGGCGGGCTCGAAGATGAGCAGCATGCCGAGCAGGTTGGTCGTCCAGCCGACCAGCACACCGAGGATCGGCAGCAGCCACCAGATGTGGAACGCCTGGTCGACGACAGCGACCGGGATGCCGAGCAGGAAGCCGAAGATCGCCCCGAAGACGACCATCATCCGCAGCTCGCGGGCCCCGAAGTCCTTGAAGATCCGCACGATGATCGAGGGATCCTTCTCGAAGTTCTCGATCACCATGATCTTCGGGTCGAAGATCTGGTCGATGTGGTTGCCGATCTCGACGGTCACGTCACCGACCACTTCCGGGAGCCGGTCCTGGACCCGCTGGATCACGACCGTACGCAGCGGGCGCGGCAGATCGCGCCAGAACCGAGGATGCTCCCGCCACATGATCTCGTCGACGAGCAGCGGGATCTCCGGACGGAAGACGTCGACGATGTGGGCGGCGATCTTGTCCGGCTCGAGCTGCTCGTAGAAGTCGCGGGCCGTCGCCATCTGCGACAGTGCCCGGTCGACGGCGATCGAGCCCATCTTCGCGGCCCGCGCCGGCACGATCCCCTGCCAGCCGATCCCGCCGCGCAGGATGCCCGGGATCTCCTGGACCTTGCGCGGCAGCGAGCCGGCGATCTGCTTGAGCCCCGGCACCGTGAACCCGTGGAAATGGATCGGGGAGAAGAGCATCCACAGCCCCGACCAGTTGATGAGCCAGCCGATCACGGCGGTGAAGATCGGGACCGACCAGAACTCGAACCAGTTGAACTCGCCTAGCAGGGTCAACCCCGCCGAAATGGTGTTAGACACAAGACCTGACCTTCATTTCCTCATCCACGAGACCGCCCCAGGTTCAAGCGGTGTCGTGGCCTCCCTGGCGCGAAGGCTAGTCCACCGTTTGACAACTTGGGGCAAAATGTCCACCGATCACTCAGTTATCGATCCAAAGATCGAGCCTGGTTCGACGGGAGCGAGTCGTACGTCCCGGGTGATCATCCCGTTCCGACGCAGGGGGAGCATTCGAAAGACCACCCTGCCATGGACGGCGTCGGCATCGACGAAACCGAAGCTGCGCGAGTCGGTGGAGGCGTTCCAGTTGTCGCCGAGAAGCCAGTAGGCGTCCTCGGGGACCGTCAGCCATTCCAGCTCGGCACCAGCCTCGGCAGACCAGGCCGGGTTCTCGACCACATAGGTCTCGTCCTCGCCCGCGGGGCGGACCAGCACCCGCGCATCGCCGGAGACCGAGACCCGGTCACCGGGCATCCCGATCACCCGCTTGAGGATCTGGGTGCCGCCACCGGACACAGCGCTCGGGGCGTCCGCCTCGACGACGTCGAAACGCTCGATCTCGTCCTGGGTCCAGAACTCGAGGAGCATCCGGTCGCCGTCGTGCAGCGTCGGCTCCATGCTCGTCCCGTCGACGGTGACCGAGAAGGCGAGCGCAGCGACGACCAGGACCAGCGCGACGAAGGCCGCGACCCCGGCACCGACACCGCTCGCCGCGAGGACCTTCCTCACGGTCGTACGTCCAGACCGGCGACGGGCACCGCCACCTCGACCAGCTCGACGCCACCGTCGCCGAACCCACCGAACGCGCCGGCCGGGAGCAACCGCAGCCACGCCTTGCCGGAGACGTCCGCCAGCGGCAGGAAGCCGAACCCGCGGGAGTCGGTCGAGCCGCCCCAGTTGTCACCGAGGACCCAGAGCGAGTCGCCCGGGACCGTCGCCCAGACCCCGGACGCGGCATCGTCGTCGTACGTCCCGTCCGGCTCGCAGCACGTGCCGACCTCGGCCCCGATCCTCGTCGGCCAGGCGGGGTTGTCGACCCGGTAGACGTCGGCAGACCCGGCAGGGCTCACATAGACGACCGGCTTCTCGCCGCCGACGATCGCGACCCGGTCGCCGGGCATCCCGATCACCCGCTTGACCACCTGCGCGCCACCGCCGAAGCGCTCCGGTCCCGGCTCGACGCCCTGGACCAGATCGAAGCGCTCGATGTCGTCGTTGTGCACCGGGTCGAGCAGGATCCGTTCACCGGAGACCATCGTCGGCTCCATGCTGCGTCCCTTGACCGTGAACGAGCCGAAGAGCGCGGCGACGACCACCGTCATCACCAGCAGGAACGCCACCAGCGCGACCCACCCGACGACCACTCCGGCGGCGCCACGTTCGTCAGCGAAACGAACGCTTCGAGGTCCTCCGAACACAACCAGACTCTCTTTCGGGCAGGTCGACGACAGCGAAGCCAAACCCACGCAGGGTTCGCCACACTTCGTAGACATTTAGGGACAAAATGTCCAGATTTGCTTGACCGTAGCACGTGGTGCCCGTCACAGTCTGTGATGCCGCCCCGGGTATTAGGGCCCACGGGCGGTGCACTTTTCTCGGGTTCATCAGCCCGTGAGGGACGGGTTCAACGAGGGAGCACATATGAACAAGATGGGGCATACCAGTCTCGGCCGCTTCGCGGCCGTGACGCTGCCGGCGGCGGTCGTCTCCGCCGGGATGGGGTACGCGATGCTGTCCGGCATGGTCGGAGCGGTCATCTCGTCCACCGGCGGGTTCGACATGCGCACGAGCCTCACCGCCGACGCGCTGAAGATGCGCACCGGCGCCACTGAGGTCGGCTCTGCCGGCAACAACCAGGGCACGATCTACGCCCAGACCGAGGGCTCCGTCGCCAACGGGCTCAACGTCGTGACACCCGAGGTCGAGGTGCTCCCGGGCCTGAGCCTCAACCTGGGGATCACCTCGACCGACTCGGCGATCAACCTCGGCGACGTGGCGTTGAACGCGGCCTCGCTCAACACACCGAGCGGCGCCACGATGGCCAACGTCACCCTGGGCCAGTCGCAGGCCGACGCCGGGTTCGACCCGGGCGGCCCCGGCTACGTGGCGGACGGTTTCGCACTCCAGGCCGCGCAGAGCGCCGGCCAGAGCGGCCAGCAGGTGCTCAACAACCTGTCGGCGAAGGCGTACGCGGTTCAGCTGAGCTCGCTGAGCCTCGACAACCTGTCGATCACGCTCAACCCGTAGCACTCCACCTCATCAGCCCGCAGTAGTTGGCGGGCGTTCCGGAGCGCCCGCCAACACCTCTGCCCCAGCCCCGCCGGAGAACCCCATGCCTGACAAGACGCCCATCGACCCCGAAGCACCCACCGTGAGCACTCCAGCCGCCGTCCCCATCCCGCGCGGCTTCAAGGGCTTCCGGCGCACCCGCCCCTTCTGGGGAAGCCTGATCCTGCTGTGGTCGTCGTGGATGATCGGGTCCTCGATGCTGTCCAAGCAGCTCGACTTCACGATCTTCGCAGCCTTCGGCGACCAGACCCTGCCGCCGGTGCTGATCTCGTTCGCCATGGCCGCCGCGGCGCTGATCGCGATGTTCATGCCCGCGCAGCGGACGTTCCCCGGGATCGTCTCGGTCGCGCTCGCCATCGCGGCGCTCCCGCTGGCCAACCTCGGCGGCCTGATCATCGGCACCGTCGCCGGCGTCACCGGTGGCGCCCTGATCGTCGCCTGGACCCCCTACACCGACAAGCAGCTGGCCAAGATGGCCGAGAAGGACGCCCGCAAGCGCGCTCGCAAGGCGGCGGGCAAGCCGGCCCGGAGCGGAGCGGTCGCATGAGCCCTCGCGCCCGCCGCTTCGAGCGGCCCGAACCGTGGGGCGAGGAGTCCGGCCTGCTCGGCGCGTGGGGCCGGCTCACCGGCCGCATCTACCGCGCCGCGTACGCCGCCGTCGACCGTGCCACGGAGCAGTCGGCACAGATGAAGGCGGATGCGGAGTCCGTACGTCGCGGCAGCCGCAAGCGCTCGCTGCCGCTGATGATCGTCGGGAGTGCCGCGCTCGTGGCCATGTTCGGCGCGGTCTCGCAGAACGCTCTGGCGGTGAACTTCACCACTGGGAACGCCAAGTTCAAGCTCTACTCCAACTACCTCGACGCCGAGCACGCCGCGGGCTACCTCGCCCCGACCAGCCGCCAGGGGGCCACGGACTGCGATCCCGGTGTCGCCGACGTACAGGCGCAGTGCGGCGTCACCGAGCTCGGCATCCACCAGGCCAAGCTCGCCGGCCTGTGCGGGATCGCTACCGAGAACATCCCGCTCGTCGGGAGCTACTCGCTGATGATCACCGCCGGTGACGACATCCCGGACAGCTACAGCGGCAGCACGATCCCGACGGGCACCACCACCGACCCGAGCACGGGCAAGCTCACCGAGGGCAGCCTCGGCAACGCGATCTCGGCGACCAACCTCTTCATCAACGCCGACGCGCTCAGCGGCTACGGCAACAAGATCTCCGGCATGAACCTCGGCCAGTCGGCCGAGACCGTCGGCGACTCCGCCGGTCTCGCCTTCGAGGGCAACGCCAACCAGCTGCCCAAGGCCGGTGCCTTCGGTCTCTACGCCCGCCAGCTCAACGTGGCCGGCCTCAACGGAAACAGCTATGGGCTCAACCTCAAGGGCAACATCACCCTGCCGAAGCTGAGCCTCAGGGTCGTCCCCGGAGCCAAGACACAGGCAGACTGCTCATGACCGCGACCGACACCAAGACATCGACCGACATCCTCGGCTTCTCCTCCGACCCCGTGCACGTACGCCGCAACCGGCTCGGCACGCTCCTCGGCGGGGCCCGCTCGTGGTTCCGCGCGTGGCGACGTACGCGACCCTTCTGGGGTGCGCTGTGGCTCATCGTGGCCGGCGCCTGGATCATCTACTGGATGTCGTTCGACATCGGCATCGCGCTGACCGGCGGCTGGTCGTACTCCGCCGGCTACGTCATGGGCGGAGCGCTGATCATGTTCGGGCTGGTCACCTGGCTGGCACCGCACTACAAGTCGCTCTCGGGGATCGTCGCGTTCCTGATCGCACTCGGTGCGTTCCCGACTGCCAACCTGGGCGGCTTCGTCCTCGGCTCCGTCCTCGGCATCATCGGCGGCTCGATGATCTGGTCCTGGGGCGAGAAGAAGCCGCGGCCGTCCAAGCGCGTCACCTCCGGCGGCTGACCGCCGTGTCCCACCAGCTCACCGTCGGCAAGCAACGCCTTGTCGTCGTCACCGCGATCGCGCTCCTCATCATGTCCTCGGCACTGTGGCCCTCCCCCGACCACCGGGCCGCGGCGAACAGCCAGAACAACAGCTATCAGCCGTTCCAGTGCGACCAGCCGGGCAGCAGCAACCCGCAGCAACGGCGGCAGGTCGTACCGCTCAAGAACAGTGGCGACAACGGCGCCTTCCAGAGCCGCCTCTTCGGGACCCGGATGTTCCCCTGCCTGTCCGGGACGCGGTGGGTCCTGACCGCGGGCGAGCCGAACGGAAGCAGCACCACCAACGTGGCCGCCGACGTGCATGGCATCTACACCAACAGCAGCGACGGCAACTGCGACAGCAACAAGGGCTTCACCTACTACTACGCCGCCACCGGCTCGATGTGCCTGTTCCAGATCGCCTTCAGCGACCTCGTCTTCCGCAACAACGTCGCCTCGTTCGGCGCTCCGGTGCTCTCCGCGCGGTCGACGACGGCGCCCGCCCCCAGCGCGAAGGTGGCGCACACCCTCAGGATCGCTCCGGACGGCCCGTTCACCGTCGGCGGGCCGGGGGTGAAGACGAACCTGCTCACCACCGGCGACTCCTGGGTGGCGATCCCGTGGAGAACGGTCACGAACCTGGCCGGCCTCCTGATCATCGCCGCCGGCCTGACCACGACCTCGCAGAAGAACACCATCTGCACCGCCGGCTGGAACGGCGACTCGTGCCGGTTGAAGATCCGCACGCTCGCCGGTGACGGCACCGGCGGCTGGAACGACCTGGTCACCGCGATCCTCAGTGGCCTCGCGGCCGGCGGTGACTACAACATCCTGGCGGCGAACCTGGAGTTCTACTACCTGTTCACCCACGACAACAACGCGAGCAACGACCCGTACGTCTATCCCCCGGGCGGCACCACGAACCCGCTCAACTCGATCCAGCTCCCCCACACGACGATCACGGTGACCGCGGGATGAGCACGTACGGCACACGGTGGCGACGCATGGTCGCGGCGACGACGGTCGGCCTCGGCTTGCTCGCCGGGATGGTCGCAGCGATGGGGTCCTCCGCGTCCGCGGTCTTCAGCCCCACGTTGACGATCAACAACGGCAGCTCGACCTTCTCCTCGACCAACATCCACGCGGCCGACGCCGCCTTCGGCACCTCGCTGGTGCAGACCCAGGCGGCCGCCAGCAGCGGTGGCGACTGGACGCCGGTCCTGCGTGCCGGCTTCGCGAGCGCGACGATGAACGGCTTCTGCCTCTCCCGCGTGGAGGAGGTCGGGATGCTCGGCAGCTACACGATCAGGCTCACCTCCGGGGACGACGACCCGGCGACCAACGAGATCAACGCCCAGATGGCCGTCTTCGACATCACCCAGCTCCGTGCCGCGGCCGCGCCGGGGATCAACCTGCAGGGGGTCGCCCAGATCGGGCTGGCCTCCACCGACCTGACCACCAACCCGGGAAGCGCGCCGTACGCCGCCAACCCGATGGGCCTACCCCAGGCGTTCGACCCGAGCTGGTACCAGGCCAGCGGCAACGGCGGCCACAACAACGGCCAGGGCTTCACCGGCATCGACGCGACCGTCGCCGACCTCAACTCCGTCTACGGCGACGTCTGGCAGGCCCAGATCGAGGGCAAGGTGACCCTGCCGAACCTGGAGATCGAGCTGCTTCCGGGCAACCAGTCCTGCAAGGCGGCGGCGCAGGCCGGGACGTTCCCGAACTGAACTTTTCGCTCTCCGACCGCCCCGGAATGTGTAGATCTCGACACGCGGGTCGCGGCTTCGCAAGCTCAGCCGCGCCGCTGCTCGATCTCGTCTCGCTAACGAGCTCGCTCCTGCGTCGCGATCTCGTGGCTCGCTTGAAATTGGAAGGACCCGGCGGGTCCGTCTCGGGTCGGCTCCACCGGGTCCGCCGCGTGTGCCCCGACCATATGGGGGTTGGTCCGACACCCGCGGCTTACTCCTCAGTATGCGGGTGTCGAACCCACATCGGTTTTACCCGAAATCCACAACTCGCCAACAAATCTATCGAGCGATCAGTTAGTACTGTGCTAGCCCTGCTGGCGCCGCCAGACCACGATCGCCTGTCCTGGCGGGGCCTGACGAACCGCAGGAAGCCTGCTGGTGGGCCCCTTCGGCTCGGGCGCCGCCGCCCGTGCCTGGGCGAGCGCCTCGCGGGTCGCGGCCAGCTCGTGCAGCAACTCCTCGTTGCGCCGGCGCAGGGCGTCGACGTGCTGCTCGAGAGCGAGGATGCGACGCACGCCCTCGATGCCGATACCGGCCGCGGTCAGGTCCGCGATCGAGCGCAGCAGCTCGATGTCGTGGAAGGAGTAGCGCCGCCCGCCGCCCCCGGTGCGACCGGGGGTGATCAGGCCCATCCGCTCGTAGGTACGCAGTGTCTGCGGGTGCAGCCCGGTCAGCTCCGCGGCGACGCTGATCACGTAGACCGCGGCATCCGGCGCCGGGCTGCCGAATCCGTCACTCATCATGACTCCTCGAGAAGGGACGTACGCAGGGGCTTGCCGGCCATCGCGGCCCGATAGGCCTCGACGGCGGCCTTGGCATCGGCGTCGAGCACGGCCGGGATCTGCACCTCGACGGTCGCGAGCAGGTCACCCACGGTGCCGTCCGAGCGGCGGAACCCCTTGCCGCGGACCCGGAACGTACGTCCGTTGGGGGTCCCTGCGGGGATCCGCAGCGTCACCGGCGAGCCGGACAGCGTCGGCAGCTTGGCCTCGGCGCCGAGAGCCAGCTCGTCGAACCCGACCGGCACGTCGATGGTGAGGTTGTCGTCCTTGCGGCCGAAGACGCGGTGCGGCGTGACGTGCACAGTGACGTAGAGGTCACCGGCCGGGCCGCCGTTCTCACCGGCGGCACCCTTGCCCTTGAGCCGGATCCGCTGACGGTCCTTGACGCCCGCCGGGATGCGCGCCTGGATGGTGCGGGCGGAGGTGCCGCGACCGGAGCCGTGGCAGGTCGGGCAGGCCTCGTCGTAGATCAGCTGGCGGCCACCGCAGCGCGGGCAGGTCTCGTTCATCGAGAACGCGCCGCCGACGGAGTTGACGACGTAGCCCGCGCCCTCGCACTCGGGACAGACCCGCGGCTTGGTGCCGGGCTTGCCACCGGTGCCGTTGCAGTCGGGACAGGCGGCGTCGGAGGTCAGCCGCAGCGAGATGGTCACGCCGTCGAGCGCGTCGGTGAACCCGATCGTGGCGCTCGTCTCGACGTCGGCACCCTTGATCGGCCGAGCCCTCGGGGTCGTACGCCGCCCACCGAAGCCTCCACCGCCGCCGGCGCCGCCGAAGAGGTCGCCGAACATGTCACCGAGGCCACCACCCTGGGCGCCGCCGGCACCGAAGAGGTCGTCGAAGTTGTAGCCGCGGCCGCCACCCGTGCCACCGAAGCCGCCCGGGAACCCGCCCGAGGCGCCGAGGGTGCGGACCTCGTCGTACTTCTTGCGCTTCTCGGCGTCGCCGATGACGTCGTAGGCCTCGGCTACCTTCTTGAACTTCTCGTGCTTGGCGTCGTCGCCAGGGTTGGAGTCGGGGTGGTTGGCCCGCGCGAGCTTGCGATAGGCCTTCTTGATGTCGTCGCCCGAGGCGTCCTTCTTGACGCCCAGCTCGGCGTAGTAGTCCTTGTTGATCCAGTCCGGCCGGATCCCGTCGTTCTCAGCCACCTAGCCCCTCCTCCCTTCTTCTCGGTGACCGAGGCCGTCGATCTCTCGACAGCCTCGGCCACCCATCGTTGTCACTCCGGGTCACTCCGGGTCGACGACCAGGACCTGCGCGGCCCTGACCACCCGGTCGCCGATCATGTAGCCGGCCTTGGCGACCAGCTTGACCGAGGTCTCCTCGACCTCCGGGTCGGTGCCCATGTGGCTGAGCGCCTCGTGACGGTTGGGATCGAAGACGTCGCCCGGCTCACCGAACTTCTTCAGACCCAGGTTGGTCACGATCTTCTCGAGCTGGTCGGCGACGGCCTTGAAGCCGCCGTCGACCTCGCCGTGCTCGCGGGCACGGTCGATGGTGTCGAGCACCTCCACGATCGGAGTGAGCACCTTGTAGGTCGCGTTCTGCGAGACCAGCTCGCGGTCACGGTCGACCCGCCTCTTGTAGTTGACGTACTCGGCCTGGAGACGCTGCAGGTCCGTGGTCAGCTCGGCGACCCGCTTGTCGACCTCGTCGGCGGCATCGCCCATGAAGTCCACCTCGCTGTCGTCAACGATCACGTCGTCCTCGTCGTCTGCCTCGTCCGCCTTGTCCTCCGCCGCTTCGGCGGAGCCATCCTCGTCGGATCCAGTCTCGGCGGCGTCGTCCGACTCCGAGGCGTCGCCCTCAGGAGCGTCCACCTCGGAATCCTCGGTCGACTCCTCGCCAGCCTCTGTCTCAGGGTCGGTCTCGGGCGGGGCCTCGGTGGTCGTCTCCTCGACGGCCTCCTCCGCCCCGCCGGGGCGGCGCTTCGTCACTTCTTGTCGCCCTCTTCACCCTCGACGGGCTCGTCGACGATCTCGGCGTCGACGACGTCGTCGTCGGCCTCACCGGTCGCACCGGTGGCACCGCCGGCAGCGGACTGCTCGGCCTCGGCCGCGGCGTACATGGCCGCACCCATCTTCTGCGAGGACTCACCGAGCTTGGTGATCGCGGTCTGGATGGCGTCCTTGTCGGCCTCGGTGTCCTCGAGGACCTTCTTCAGGGCGTCCAGGTCGGCCTGCACCTCGGTCTTCACGTCGTCCGGGACCTTGTCGCCGGAGTCGGTGATGAACTTCTCGGTGGTGTAGACGAGGCTGTCACCCTGGTTGCGGATCTCGATGGACTCGCGACGCTTGGCGTCCTCCTCGGCGTACTGCTCCGCCTCCTTGACCATGCGGTCGATGTCGTCCTTCGACAGCGCGGAGCCGCCGGAGATCGTCATGGACTGCTCGCGGCCCGAGGCCTGGTCCTTGGCGGAGACGTGCACGATGCCGTTGGCGTCGATGTCGAAGGTGACCTCGATCTTCGGCACGCCACGCGGCGCCGGCGGGAGGCCGGTCAGCTCGAAGTTGCCCAGCGGCTGGTTCTCCGACCACATCGGGCGCTCGCCCTGGGCGACCTTGATCTCGACGCTCGGCTGGTTGTCGTCAGCCGTGGTGAAGATCTCGGAGCGCTTGGTCGGGATGGTGGTGTTGCGCTCGATCAGGGTGGTGAAGACACCGCCCTTGGTCTCGATGCCGAGGCTCAGCGGGGTGACGTCGAGGAGCAGTACGTCCTTGACCTCGCCCTTCAGCACGCCGGCCTGCAGCGCGGCACCGACGGCGACGACCTCGTCCGGGTTGACGCCCTTGTTGGGCTCCTTGCCACCGAGCAGGCTCTTGACCAGGTCGGTCACGGCCGGCATCCGGGTCGAACCGCCGACCAGGACGACGTGGTCGATGTCCTTGAGCGCGACGCCGGCGTCCTTGAGGACGGACTCGAACGGCTTCTTGGTGCGGTCGAGCAGGTCCGCGGTGATCTTCTGGAACTCCGCCCGGGTCAGGGTCTCCTCGAAGTGGAGGGGGCCGGACTCACCGTGGGTGATGTAGGGCAGGTGGATGCTCGTGTTCTGCGAGGAGGAGAGCTCGATCTTCGCCTTCTCGGCGGCCTCCTGGAGGCGCTGGGCGGCGATCTTGTCGGCGGCGAGGTCGACACCGTTGGCGGCCTTGAACTTCCCGACCATCCACTTGACGATCGCGTTGTCCCAGTCGTCACCACCGAGGTGGTTGTCACCGGAGGTCGCCTTGACCTCGACGACACCCTCACCGATCTCGAGCAGGGACACGTCGAACGTGCCGCCACCGAGGTCGAAGACGAGGATGGTCTGGTCGTCGCCCTTGTCGAGGCCGTAGGCCAGCGCGGCGGCGGTGGGCTCGTTGACGATGCGGGAGACGTTGAGGCCCGCGATCTCACCGGCCTCCTTGGTGGCCTGACGCTGGGCGTCGGAGAAGTAGGCCGGGACGGTGATGACCGCGTCGGTCACCGTCTCACCGAGGTAGGCCTCGGCGTCGCGCTTGAGCTTTTGCAGGACGAACGCGCTGATCTGCTGCGGCGTGAAGTCCTTGTCGTCGATGGACACCTTCCAGTCGGTGCCCATGTGACGCTTGACCGACTTGATCGTGCGGTCCACGTTGGTGACGGCCTGGCGCTTGGCGACCTCACCGACCAGCACCTCACCGGACTTGCTGAACGCGACCACGGAAGGCGTCGTACGGGCGCCTTCGGCATTCGCGATGACGGTGGCCTCGCCACCCTCCAGAACCGAGACGACCGAGTTGGTGGTCCCGAGGTCGATACCGACGGCACGTGCCATCTTTGCTACCTCCGCTTGTTGAAGCTGTGTGTATGTGGACTGTGTTCCCTGGGGAGACCCCGGAAGACTTGGGTTGTTCTGCACCCGCCCAGCGACTGCTGCCGCCGAGTGTTGCAAACAAGTTGAGTCGGATCAACTCAACTTCGTTCACTCTCCACAACGAAGACCCTACGCCCCCTATTCCAACGCGGGCCAAAACCAGGTCGAGTCGGCTCGTTCTGACCGAAAACCCCGCCGAGTCGGCTCGTCATGACGCCGACCGCCTCGGCCAGTCACCGACCGGTCCGGTCGTCTTCGAGTGCGTCGGGGTGGCGGGGATGCTCGAGC
>NZ_JBEORF010000046.1:0-41020 GCF_040302125.1 Nocardioides sp. NPDC127514
CGGGCGAGTGGGCAGCCCAATAGAGAGCGAACCCACCGGACACCTGGACCGAGTCTGGCCGGACGCCGGTCCTACGGGAATCCTCTAGTAGCCCAGGAAGAGACCGAGGTGTGGGATCGCGACCTGGTGCAGCGGCTGGAAGGCCTCGTCGAACTCGTTGGGCCGCACCTCGAAACCCCAGGTGTCGGTGGCGATCGCGGCGATCTCGGTGCGGTGCAGCCAGTCGGCGGTGGTGAAGGAGAGGCCGGGGGCCGCTCCCCCGGCGTAGCCGCCCCAGCCATCGCCTGCGGCGACGCCCCGGCGGGCGCGGGAGAGCTGTCCGGTGCGTACGACGACGATGTCGCCGCGACCCACCGCCGCGCTGGCACCCTGGGCGGCGATGGTGCGCTCCAGGTGCTCCTCGGTGATGGCGAAGCCGTCGGGGAGCTCTCCGTCGGTCCCGACCGCGCGGCCGACGTCGAGCAGCACCCCGCGGCCGCAGACCACGTCGGCGACCGTCTCGATCCCGGTGACACCGTCGCCCAGCGAGGTGACCACCGACTCCGCCGGGCGGCCGTTCCAGGCCCGCCCGTGGTCGAAGATGTGACCGAGCCCGTCCCACTGGGTCGAGCACTGCAGCGGCATCGCGATCACGTCGTCCGCGCCACCGATCCCGTGCGGGAACCCCTGGATACCGGCCACCGCGTCGGTGCCGGTGTCGAGCATGGTGTGCACCGGATTCGTACGCCGCCGCCAGCCGTTCTGCGGCCCGTCCATGTCGAAGGGCAGCGAGAGCGAGTAGGACCGCCCGGTCCGCACCAGCCCCGCGGCCTCGACCCTCTTCTGATCCGTGAGGAAGTTCATCGTCCCGCGGACGTCGTCCTCGCCCCAGCGTCCCCAATTGGAGACTCGGGCGACCGTCTTTGCGATCTCACCCTCGGGATCAGCCCGATCCAGGACGGTCACGAGGCGTCCAGCTCGGCGAAGGTGTCGGCGACCCAGTCGGCGATGAAGCCGATCACGTGCGGAAAGTGGTCCAGGCCGATGTGCTCGGTGGCGCCCTCCTCGGGCGTGAAGATCCGCAGCTCGCGCTTGGGGCTGTTGACCGCCTGGTCGTAGGAGCGATGCGCGTAGGACAGCGGGATCTGGCGGTCGTTCTCACCGTGAGCGATGAGGAACGGCACCGTGATCTCCTCGACGACACCGTCGAGCTTGATCGACTCCGCGAAGTCGATGAACGTGTCGATGTCGGGCTGCCCCCACACCCACAGCACGTGGTCCCAGTAGTGCGGCACCGGGTTCTCACCCTCCCGCTGCAGCCGGCGCTTCTGCACCGCGCCCCAGTCGTGGTTGGCACCCCAGGCCACGCACAGCGCCAGCCGCTTCTCGTACGCCGCGGCGCGAGGCGCGTAGTAGCCACCCAGCGACCAGCCCACCAGCCCGATCCGGTCCGCGCGCACGTCCGAGCGCGTCTCGAGCCAGTCGACGCAGGCCGCGGCCCAGGCCTCGGTGTCGACGCGCGCGGTGAGGCCGTCGAGACGCAGCGCCTCCCCGGCGCCGCCGCAGTCGACCATCAGCGTCGAGATGCCGCGAGCCGCGAGCTCGGTGTGGACGCCGGCGCCGACCATCATCTCCTTGGTCGAGTCGAGGCCGTTCCACACGATCATCACGGGCGCCGGCGTCCCGTCCCGATGAGCCGGGTGGAAGTAGGCGGGCAGGCTGGTCTCGCGGCCGTCCTCGACGTACGGGATCGCGACCTTCACCGTCGGCTGGTCGAGCAGCTCGAAGGAGCGGACCAGCAGGTCGACGCTGCGCTGGTACTCGGCGTTGCGGCCCGGGTCCTTCGCGCTCTGCATCCGCTCGGCCTGGGAGACGTAGACGGAGGCGCGGAAGAGCTTCTGCCCGGCCGTACGCCGGTGGCCGGCCTTCTCGGCCTCGCTCGCCTGCTCCTCGAGCTGGTCGGCGACACCGCGCCAGGCGGCCATGAACTCGGTCGTGCCCACGTCGGAGCCCTGCGCGGCCAGCTCCTTGAGCGGCCGGCAGGCACGGTCGACCTCGTCGATCAGGCCGCCGGAGTTGAGCGTGGCGACCACACCCAGGTTCCACACGTAGTTGCCGGGAAAGTACTCGAACATCTCTTGTCCTCTTCTGATGGATGATTCTCAGCGCAGGGCGTCGGAGACGGCCTTGGCGCCGGCGTGCGAGGCGACCCCGCCGTCGACCGGGATCTCGGCACCGGTGACGTACGCCGCGCCGTCACCGAGCAGGAAGACCACCACCGACGCCACCTCGTCAGGCGTGCCGACCCGGCCGAGCGGGGTCGCGGCCACGGAGGCGTCCCGGAAGGCGGGCGAGGCGGAGGCGGTCATGGCGGTCTCGATGAAGCCGGGATGCACGGCATTGACCCGGATCCCGCGCTCCCCCAGCTCGAGTGCTGCCGTGTGGGTGAGCCCGCGGACCGCCCACTTGCTGGTCGTGTACGCCACCGGGTAGTGCCCCTGCAGCGCGGCGAGCGACCCGATGGTGACGATCGACGCACCGGATGGCATCAACGGAGTCAGCGCCTGGATCCCGAGCAGCGGCCCGATCACGTTGACGTCGTGGGCGTCTCGCATGTCGGCGACGCTCGCCGCTCCGACCCGGGCACGCCGGGTCACCCCGGCACAGCTCACCAGTCCGTGTACGGGCCCGGCGAGCTGGTCCCCCAGCTCGGTCCAGGCGCCTTCGTCGCGGACGTCGAACGTCCGCACGCCGGAACCGGGCTCGCGGTCCAGGCCCACCACCGTGCCGCCCTGAGTCGCCACAGCGGCCGCGACCGCCGCCCCGATACCCGAGGCGGCCCCGGTGACGACGACCGTACGTCCGGCCAGCGAGCTCATCGGGGACCCTCTCGAACAGCCGCGCGCTCGTCACCGCCGCGGCGACGCACCGGCGGCAGCTCGGGAGCGGGCGGCGCGACGCCGACGGTGTTGGTGAGGGTGCCGATCCCCTCGACCTCGAGGGTGACCACGTCACCGGGCTGGAGCGGCTTCGGCTCCTGCGAGCCATGACGGCCCCACAGCTCGGCCAGGCACCCGCCGTTGCCGACGGTGCCCGAGCCGAGGACGTCACCGGCGACGACGCGGGAGTCGCGAGAGGCGTACGCGATCATCGTCTCGAAGGTCCAGCCGACGTTCGAGAGCCGGTCGCGGCCGACCTCGACACCGTTGACCGACACCGTGCACAGCAGGTCGAGGAAGCCGTCCTCGTCGCGGTAGGGATCCAGCTCGTCGGCCGTCACGATCCACGGTCCCAGCGTGGTGGCGAAGTCCTTGCCCTTGGCCGGCCCGAGACCGACCTGCATCTCGCGGCCCTGCAGGTCACGGGCCGACCAGTCGTTGAGGATCGTGTAGCCGAAGACGTACGCCCCGGCCTCCTCGGGCGGGACGGACCGGCCTTCTGCGGCGACGACAGCGGCGACCTCGAGCTCGAAGTCCCGGGCCTCACAGGCTGCCGGGAACGGGACCTCGGCCTCCGGGCCGAGGATCGCGTGCGGGTTGGTGAAGTAGAAGGCCGGAGCGTCGTACCAGGCGTCGGGGACGCCGACGGCGCCGTCGACCGAGCGGCGTACGCCCTCGACGTGCTCCTCGAAGGCGACGAAGTCGCGGACCGAGGCAGGCTCCAGGGGCGCAAGCAGCTCGACCTCGGCGAGGTCGAGGGGCTCCGTCGCCCGGGCGTGGTCGGCGGCGCGGTCGAGGACGTCGCGTCCGGCCTCGATCAGCGAGCGCATCGTGTGCCGGACGGCGAACGGATGCACGCCCTCGTCGGTGACCAGCCCGACGCGCGGCACCCGCAGGCCCTGGTCGAGATACGTGGCGAGCTTCATCGGCCCTCCTCAGACCGGCGGGGCGACGAAGACGCCCTTGTCCGGGTCGTTGAAGGACTTGCCGGCGATCAGCTCGTCCATCGGGTTGGCGGTGCCCCACTGGTCGGAGACCTCGGGGTCGCTGAAGTCGTACAGATGCGGGTGCCAGTTGTCCTCGACGAGCTCCTCGAGCTCGGTGGTGTACTCGACGGTGTTGCCGTGCGGGTCCAGGAAGTAGCTGAAGGTGTTGTTGCCGGCCAGGTGCCGCCCCGGCCCCCAGATCTTCTCCACGCCGGCCCGCAGCAGCCGCCCGGTGCCGCGCATGTACTCGTCCAGGCCACGCATCTCGAACGAGGCGTGGTGCAGCGCGACGTGCGGCCCGCGGGCGATCGCGAGGCTGTGGTGGAACCGGTTCGTACGCAGGAACCACATCATCGAGCCCAGCCGCGGGTGCATCAGGGTGTCGGAGAGCGCGAAGCCGAGGTGGCGCTGGTAGAACGCCACGGTCTGCTCGGGGTTGGGCGAGTTGATGACGACATGGGAGAGCTTGACCGGGACCGCCTCGCCCTCCTCGATCTGGCGGTGCTGCCGCACGGCGACGTCGCAGGAGACCTCGACCGTACGTCCGTCGTTGTCGAAGAAGCGGAAGCCGTAGCCACCGCCCGGCGTCAGCACCGGGCCCGGCTCGCTGACGAGCTTCACCCCGGCACGGCCGAGCCGCTCGGCCATCGCGTCCACGTCGGCCGGGCTGGCCGCACCGAACGCGATCAGGTCCAGGCGCTTGTCGTCGGCGCGGCGCAGGCGGACGGAGTAGTGCTCCGGAGAGCCCTCCGCAGCAAGGAACGCCAGGCCGCTGTCGGTCGTCTCGGCCTTGAGCTTCCAGGTGTTCGTGTAGAACTCCAGCTGCCGCTCGTAGTCGGGCACGGCCAGGTCGACGTGGCGCAGGTGGGTGATCAGCCGCTCGGCGGGCGGGGTCTCGATGATGGTCTCGGTCACTGGGTCGGTCACGGTGTTCTCCTCGTGAGATGGGGTGGTCAGGCGGGCTGGGTGACGAGGGCGGCGACGCGGGCCATCAGCCCGGGTACGTCACCGCGCTCGCGCGCCTTCAGCCAGGTGCATAGCTGGAGCGAGGCCTCGACGACGGCCCGCGCACGGGGCAGCCGGCGCTCGGTGAGCGCGGGCCAGACGGCGGCCAGATCGTCGGCAGCGGTGAGCAGCTCGGCGAGCACGGCGGCGTCCTCGAGCGCCTGGGCGGCGCCCTGGGCGAGCGTCGGCGGGCAGCTGTGCGCGGCGTCGCCGATGACGACGACCCGGCCCCGGTTCCAGGGGCCGTCGATGACGTGGCTCTCGAAGTGGGTGTGGTTGACCCGCTCGGCGTCGGTCAGGGACGCGCGGATCTGGTCCCACGGCCCGTGGTACGTCTCGGCCAGCTCGCGCATCACCGCCAGTCCCTCCTCGGCCGACAGCCCGCTCCGGTCCTGGGCCGGCTCGACGACGTAGGCGTAGAGGCTCTCCTCCGAGGTCGGGCAGTAGCCCGCGATGTAGGACGGTCCGCCGTAGAAGAGGTCGGTGCGGGTGACCTCGGCCGGTCGACGCGTGAACGCTCGCCAGATGCCCATGCCCACCGACTCGGGCTCGACGTCGATGCCGATCGCCCGACGTGTCCACGACCGCACCCCGTCGGCGCCGACGACGAGGTCGTAGCGCCCGTGCGACCCGTCAGCGAAGGTGACGTCGACGCCCGTCTCGTCCTGCTCGATGCCGGTCGGTGCGATCCCGAAGCGCACCTTGGCGCCGGCCGCGACGGCGCGGTCGAGGAGGATCCGGGCGAGGGCGGGCCGGTACATCCCCATCGTCGCCGGCAGGTCCGGACCGCCGGTGCGGTGGTCCTCGAGCTCGACCAGCAGCGCGCCGGCCGGGTCCGGTGCACGCAGCCCGAGGGTGTCGTACCCGTAGCCCTCGGCGCGCACCTGCTCCCACACGCCGAGGTCGCGGAGCACCCGCAGCGCGTTGCCATGCAGGGTGATCCCGGAGCCGAGGGCGGAGAGGTCCGGTTTGGCGTCGACGAGGTCGACGGAGACGCCCCGCTCGGCGAGCAGGATGGCGGTCGCCGTCCCGGCGGTTCCGGCACCGATGACGAGAACCGAGCTGATGGCGGGCATGAGATCTCCCTGATGTGCGAGATGGTGGAGTGACGAGCACCACTCTGAACCGCACGCAACTATTCGGGAAGAGCAGATTTCCTATCCCGCCTATACACGGCGTTTATAGTCAGACGCCATGGCGACCGATCCGCTCCGCAACCTCGACCTCAACCTGCTGCTCTCCCTGGACGCACTGCTCGAGGAGCGCAACGTCACCCGCGCAGCCGCACGGCTCGGGCTGAGCCAGCCCGCGGTCTCGGCCGCGCTGCGGCGCCTTCGGCGCCACTTCGGCGACGACCTCCTCGTCCGCACCGGCAACCGCTACGACCTCACTCCCCTGGCCACCCAGCTGCGCGGGACCACCACGACGGCCCTGGCCGGCGTACGCCGCGTCTTCGAGGCCGAGCCGGGCTTCGACCCGGCGACCTCGACCCGCGAGTTCACCGTGGTCGCCTCCGACTACTCCACCACCGTCCTCGGCGACCATCTCGCCACCGAGCTGGCCCGCGAGGCCCCCGGCGTACGCCTCCGGTTCCAGATGCAGACCCACGATGACGTCGACCAGGCGCCGGAGTCGCTGCGACACGTGGACGGGTTGATCCTCCCCCACGGCTTCCTGCAGGACCAGCCCGCCGTCGAACTGCACACCGACGGCTGGGTGCTGGTCGTGTCCGCCGACAACGACGCCGTCGGCGAGACGATCACGATGGCGGAGCTCGCCGAGATGCCCTGGGTCGTCACCCACCACGCCCCGACCGCGTTCACCCCGGCCGTACGCCAGCTCAGCATGATCGGGGTCGAGCCTGACGTCCATGTGGTGACCGAGAGCTTCCTCCCGGTGCCGTTCCTGGTCGCCGGGACCCCACGCGTCGCCCTCCTGCAGCGCCAGCTCGCCACCCGGCTGGCGGGCGCCGCCGGCGTACGCATCCTCGACTGCCCGTGGGACGTGGTCCCGCTGAAGGAGGCGTTCTGGTGGCACCCCGCCCACCGCGCCGACCCGGCCCACGGCTGGTTGCGCCGGATGATGACGCGTGCCGCCGCGCGGCTGGAGGCGGACTGACCGTCGGGTATCGACGAGGCTGATACCCGGCAGAAGCAGGTTTGGCTTCCGCAATACCTCCCGGATCTCCCACGATGCTGTGACTGCTGTCACACGATCTCGGCCTGATCCATGGAGACCCCATGTCCGACACCCTCACGCCCGTCCGGCAAGCCGGCCGCACGCAGGGCTTCCTGCTGATGTTCATGAGCTGCCTGCCCGTCCTCGGCGCCGTGCTGCTCGCTCCCGTCCTGCCCCGGATGCAGGACCACTTCGGCCACAGCGGTGCCGCGACCGCGCTTGTCCCGCTCTCCCTCACCGCCCCGGCGCTGATGATCGCGCTGCTGGCGCCGTTCGCGGGCCGCATCGTGGACACGTTCGGGCGCAAGCGGCTGCTGCTCACCGGACTGGCGGTCTACACCGTCTTCGGCACCGCGCCGCTGTGGTTGGACGGACTGGGCGCGATCGTCCTCAGCCGCGCGGGGGTCGGTGTCGCCGAGGCGGCGATCATGACCTGCTGCACGACGCTGATCTCCGACTACTTCTCCGGCACAGAGCGCGACCGCTGGCTCGGCATGCAGACCGTCTTCGCGGCACTGTCGGCCACCGTCTTCTTCGCCCTCGGCGGCGCACTGGGTGCCCAGGACTGGCGCACCCCGTTCTGGCTCTACGCCTCCAGCCTGCTCTTCCTCGTCCTCGCCGCGGCGCTCATCTGGCAGCCCGCTGGCGAGACCACCTCCACCGGGAAGCGTGCCCCGCTCCCGCCGCTGCCCGTCCGCGCCCTCGCGCTGCCCTGTGCGATCACGGTCGTCGGCGGCATCGTCTTCTACACCCCGATCGTGGAGCTCCCCTACCTGCTCGACGCGGCCGGCATCACCGCCGTCCCGGCGATCGGCGCGTTCACCGCGCTGGCCTCCCTCGCCACCGCCGGCGGTGCGTACGCCTTCGGCCGGGTCTCCGGTCGCGGCACCGCCGCATTGCTGCCGATCGCTTTCGGGCTGGCCGGGATCGGTCTGGTCGTGCTGGGTACCACCTCGGTGGTGCCGGTCATCGTGCTCGGCGCGGTCATCGCCTCGGCAGGCACCGGCCTGATGCTGCCCACCCTGCTCGTCTGGGCCCAGTCCGGCCTCACCTTCGAGCAGCGCGGTCGCGGTACGGGCCTGTGGACCGCTGCCCTCTTCCTCGGCGAGTTCGTCTGCCCGCTCCTGGTCGTCGCCTTCACCGGTGCCCTCGGCGGCCTCGGCGCCGCCGTCGTCCTCGTGGGCGCCGTCGCTCTACTCCTCGCCCTCCTCACCCGCCGCGTCCTCACCCGCGACGTAGCCCTCGCCGCCTGATCCGGATGAGGTTATGAACCGGCATCCGCCGGGGTACCGAGCGGGTCATGACAACTGCCGTCACATCTGTCGTCGTCACGGTCGCCGGCCGAACCGTCCGCCCTGAGCGCCGCATCGTCAGGTGATGTCGCGTTCGACCGCGGCCACGCGTGCCGGGACGAAGACGGACCTGCCCGAGACGGAGCGATCGGCTCGCTTCCGAGCGCGGGTCGGTCGGCTTCCCTGGGGACCAGCCCTGACGACGGCGGCCGCAGGAGCCATCGCCTTCTGGGTCGGTGCGGTCTTCCCGCGGCCGGCTGGCGAGTTCCCGTACTACGCGCCCTTGGGCGCCGTGGTCGCCATGTCCTCGACCGTGATGCGCTCGGTGCGCAAGTCCATCCAGAGCGTCGTCAGCATCTGGCTGGGATCGGCGATCGCGCTGGCCGTCGGGGCCGTGCTCTCCCCCAGTCCCGCGACGGTGGCGCTGGTGATCGCGGTGGGAACGATAGCGGGGACCTGGGGCTGGCTCGACGACACCGGCCGCTGGGTACCGACGGCAGCCTTGTTCGTCCTGATCATCGGGACCGAGAACCCGGTGGCGTTCGTGAGCGCCTTCGGCGGACTCACCCTGATCGGGGCCGCCATCGGGGTCCTGATGACGATGCTCTTCCCACAGCTTCCACTCGCCCCGATGGAGCGGTCGATCAGTGACGTGCGTGCGGAGGTGCTCGTCCAGCTCCGACGGCTGGCACGCGCGCTGCACGAGCACGGGCCACCGACGGAGAACGAATGGAGCGACCATCGGGCACAGCTGGAGCCGGCCGCGCAGAACATGCGCGCCGCACGACAGCTCGTCCTTGAAGCGGCCCGCGCCAACAGGCGTCGGGGACCCCACCGGTTTCGCCTGGAACGACAGCTCGAGCAGGCGGCCGTCCTGGAGAGAGTGTGCGTCCTGGTCGAGGAGCTCACCCAGCTCCTCGAAGAGGAGGAACGGGCGGAGAACGACCAGGTCGGGCTCGGCCCAGAGCTGCGGCCGCACACCGCACGGGCTCTGCTCGCTCTCGCCGACCTGGTCGAGTCAGGAGACGGGCGCACCGCGGATCCCGGGGCAAAGGCGGACGCCCAGGACGCCTTGTCGGCACTTGTCGACCAGATCCATGACGTACGTGCGGGCGACTCCCCAGATGACGAGCTCTTCACCGCCGGCAGCATCGTCACCACCATCCGGCGCTGCCTGGAGACGCCGCGCCCGGTCAGCGCCGCTGATTACGCCACCTGAACAGCAAGATGGTTGCGGGGCGTGGCATTCTGACCCGCATGCCCCTGAGCCTGCCACGCCTCGCCTTCGCTCTCGTCGCCCTTCTGGCCGCGCTTCTCGTGATGACCTCGTGCGGCGACGAGGACCCGGCCAAGGGACGTACGCCGAAACAGGTGCTCGCGGCGGCGCAGAAGCACCTCGACGAGACGAGCGGGATCAACTTCTCGATCGCCTCCGACGACCTTCCCGAGGGCATCACCACGCTGAAGGCGGCGACCGGGACACTGACCCGCGAGCCCGCCTTCGAGGGCACGCTGACCGTGCCGGTGATGGGCACGGAGGCGCAGGTCGAGGTGGTCTCGGTCGACGGCGTCGTCTACGCGAAGCTGCCGTTCACGACCGCGTTCCAGGAGCTCGACCCGGCCGACTACGGCGTGCCCGACCCGGCCGCGCTGATCGCTCCGGAGACGGGCATCTCCTCGCTGCTCGCCGCGACCGAGGACGTGAAGATCGGCAAGTCCGTACGCGGCGGCGCCGACAACGACGAGATCCTCTCGACCTACACCGGCACGCTCCCGGACACCGCGGTCCAGAAGATCCTCGCGGGCGCGACCGGCGACTTCGACGTCACCTACATCATCAACGACTCCGACGAGCTCACCGAGGCCACCATCGAGGGCAACTTCAGCGGTGAGGGCGAGGCGGCGTACTCCTACACGATCGACGTGACCGAGTACGGCGTCGAGAAGGAGATCACCAAGCCGTGAGAGCCGTTCTCTGGCTCGCCGCGATCGCGGTGGCGTTCGCCGCCGCGGACACCTACGTCGTGGTGCTGGCGCTGCCGGACATGATGGCGGGCGTCGGGCTCTCGATCGAGGAGCTGCAGCGGGCGGCACCGCTGATCTCGGGGTTCCTGCTGGGCTATGTGGCGGTGCTGCCGCTGATCGGCCGCCTCGCCGACCTGCTCGGGCACCTGCCGGTGCTCGTCGGCGGGCTGGTCGTCTTCGCGTTCGGCTCGTTCCTGACCGCCCTGTCGTGGGACCTGGCCGCGATGGTCGTCGGCCGGTTCTTCCAGGGGCTGGGCGGTGGCGCACTCGTACCGGCGACCCTCGCGCTCGTCGCAGTGCTCTACCCCGCTGAGCGGCGCGGGGTTCCGCTCGGGCTGGTCTCGGCGGTCCAGGAGCTCGGCTCCGTGCTCGGGCCGCTCATCGGCGCGGCCGTCCTCGCCGTCGCGGACTGGCGGGCGATCTTCGGGCTCAACCTCGTGGTGGGCGTCGTGCTCGCGGTGGCGATCCGGAAGCTGGGCCGAGCGGACTCCGTCCGGGATCGTCCACGGCGACCGGACCTGATCGCAATGCTGCTGTTGCTGGTCGCCGGCGCCGCGTTCGTGCTGCTGGCGGTCGAGCCGACCGCCCTGGTCCAGGACCTGACCTGGGGCGCGCTCTACGTGCCCGCGGCCGGATCGACGCGCTGGCTGACCCCGCTGGGGCTGGTCACGATCATCGCCACCCTCGGGTTCCTGGTGAAGTGCGGCCTGCGGCCGGGCGTACGCCGCGTGCTCGGCCGGATCGCCGCCGAGGTCGACCTCCTCGGGGCGCTGCTGCTCTCGTTCGCCCTGGCCGGGGTGATCCTGGCCTTCGCGACCGCCGACCCCGAGGTCGCGGTCTTCTCCGAGCAGGGCACCTGGTACCTGGTCGCCGGCGGGCTGGCGCTGCTCGGGTTCGTCTTCCACCTGCGCCGGGCGCAGGACCCGATCGTGCCCCGGGGCGCGTTCGCCCGCACGCCCGCGTGGGGCTCGGTGCTGATCTCGTTCTTCGTCGGCGCCGCGCTCGTGGCGGCGCTGATCGACGTACCGCTCTTCGCCCGCACCACGATCTACGGCGACAGCCAGCTGAAAGCGGCCCTGGTGCTGCTCGAGTTCCTGGTCGCACTGCCCGTGGGTGCCATCGCGGGAGGCTTCCTGACCCGGCGGCTGCCGGCGGGCGTGATCGCGGGTGCCGGGATGCTGCTGGCCGCGGTGGCGTTCGTGTTCATGGCCCGCTGGGACGCCGACGCGCTGCGCTCGCTGTCGGCGACCGTCGTGCTCGTCGCCGGCGGCCTCGGCTTCGGCCTCGCCCTGGCGCCGGTCAACGCGGCGATCCTGGCCACGACCGAGCAGTCGATGCACGGCCTGACCACCTCCTTCACCGTGGTGGCCCGCATGGTCGGGATGCTGGTCGGCATCTCGGCGCTGACCACGATCGGCCTGCGCAGCTACTACGCCGCCCAGGCCGACCTGCCGTCGCTGTCGTCGGTGTGCACCGGCGGCGGCATGTGCGAGGAGTATCAGGACCTGCTCATCGGCGCCGCCATCGCCCAGGAGCACACCGTCTTCGCCGGCGCCGCTGTCTGCGCGGGGATCGCGGCCCTGCTCTCCGTGGTGCTCCTGCGAGGAGCGCCCACCCGGGCGCTCTCCCCCACCGAGACCGTCACCGCGCTGTAGGGACGTACTCCGGGCGGGTCGAGCCCATCCGTTCGTGGGTCGCGTTCCGCCGTCCGGATGCGCGCTCGATGGCCCCGAGGGCGGCACCCAGGCCGAAGGCCGGCATGTTGCCGTAGAGCGTCTCGACCTGGTCGCCGGGGACCCGGTAGGTCTCGTGCCAGATCCCGATGTCGCCGGTCGAGGCCGCGCGCCGGTTGAAGGCCGCCCAGGCGGGAGCGTGCGTGAGGGACGGGTCCTTGGCGAACCGGCCCAGGTCCTCGACGCTGCGCCAGTACTGCACCGTCATCAGCACGCGCCCCGACCAGTAGCTGCGCGCCGAGAGCAGCCCGAGGTCAGGGTTCTTGGCGAGCTCGGCGAGCATCCGGGGCATCCCGACGAACGCTGGGAACCAGCTGCGCACCTTGTGCCAGCGGTGGATGCGCATCCCGATCAGGAACACGACGACCTCGTCGGTGCCGACGTCGGCGACGCTGTGGCCGGGCGTGACGCCGTCCGGGACGTTCTCGGGAGCCCCTCGATAGCCCCGGGCAATCTTCGACATGGCCGTCCTCCTGACTGGATAGCATTAGTATCTAGTCTAGGATAGTGCTCCTATCCAACAGTGCCGTCAACCCTTTCACGGAGGAACGATGCGGATCTCCGAGCTTGCCGACTCGACCGGCGTGAGCGTCGCGACCATCAAGTACTACGTGCGCGAGGGCCTCCTCTCCCCCGGCAAAAAGCTCTCCGAGCGTCTGGCCGACTACGACGACCAGCACGTACGCCGCCTTCGCCTGCTCCGCGTGCTACGCGATGTGGGCGCCGTCCCCGTCGGGGCGCTCAAGGCACTGGTCGACGCGACCCAGGACCGCACCGCGTCTGTGCACGACATGTTCGGCAAGGCCTGTGACGCGCTCCGCATCGAGACGACCGTCCCCGTGTCCCGGGGTGATCACACCCGCGAGCTCGCCGACCAGATCGTCGCCCAAGCGGGGTGGACCGAGGTCAGGGCGGATGCCCCCGAGCGCGACCATCTCGCTGGCATCATCGAGGTCATCCTCGACAGCGGTCTGCCGACCGACCCCGAGGGCGCGGCGACCTATCTTCCCCTCGTCGATGCGATCGCTGCCTACGAGCTCGGCCAGATCGACGACACCCAAGACCGCGAGGCGATGATGGAGCAGATGGTCGTGGGTCAGGTGGTCCTCGGCGAGTTCCTCCTCTGCCTGCGCCGACTGGCCCACGAGCACCACAGTGCCCTGCGGTTCGCCGGGCGCCGCTGATCTACCCGATCCGGACGCGGAGCCGCTCGCGGGCGGGGATCCGCGGATAGGTGCTTCCGCGCTCGACCACGCTCCAGGGAGCGGCGGCGAAGACCTCGGCGGTTGCCGAGATCATCGCGATCGTCGACGGCTCGCCGGGGCACCGGTGACCCTCGGCGGGGTCTCCCCCGCCCTGCGGCACCAGCTCGAACTCGTCGACCTCTCGGCCGAGGAACCGCTCGGTCGAGAACGTGTACGGCGCGGACCACGAGGCCGGGTCCAGGTTGGTCCCGGGTACGTCGAGGACGACCCGCTTCCCCTGCGGGACGATCTGGCCGTCCCAGTCGCCGTGCTGGCGCGCGATGCCGGCGAGCGCCGGAACGAACGGGAAGATGCGGCGTACCTCTTGGGTGAAGGCGTGGCGTCGACCGGGATCCTCGGCGAGCATCGGGCGCAGCGCGGGTTCGTCGTCGAGGGTCTGGACGGCGAAGGTGCCGAGGTAGGCCACGGCGACCGCGGGCCGCAGTACGTTGAGCAGCTCCACCGCCGCCACCGGAACCGGCAGCAGCTCGCCCTCCGGGTCCCGCCAGGTGGCGATGGTCTCCACCGGCGTGGTGGGCTGCGTAGTGGCCGACTGCGCCTCCCGGATGAGCCCCCGGGCCCAGCGGTTGGCCCACAGCCGGGCCGCCCACGCTCTCGCGTAGGAGGGGCCGGAGACCCCGAACCCGTCGACGATCCCGGCCAGCCGACGCCCGACCCTGTCGGGGTGGCGCACCGAGATGCCGGCCCATGCCAGGACCGCGCGGGCGTAGACCTCGGACAGCAGGTGGAACACGCTCGCCGTCTCCCCGTGGCGTTCCCGAATCGCTGTGTCGAGGTGGTGGTGTACCAGATCCTCGAGCGTCGAGGCAGCGGCATCGTCGAGCAGGCCGAGGAACTGCCCCTTGCGGTGCTGGTGCTCTTCACCGTCGAGTCCGTGGACGGCGCCACGGCCGAAGAGCAGCGTGGCCAAAGGTTGGGGCACCGCACCGGAGCGGCGGATGAGCCGGGGGTCGTAGAAGCGGCGTACGGAGGCAGGACCGCTCACGACGACGGCATCGTCCCCGAGGAGCTTGACGGGGCAGACCGGCGGGTCGCCGGCCCGTCGCCGAGCGTCGGGGATCGCGTGGTAGCCGTGCCGGAGCAGGTCCGCGGCGAGATCGCGGGACATCCGGTCGCCTCCCGTCAGGAACCGCTGGTGACCCGGTCGCTCACACCCGTCACGCCGACCGAATGGGCACAGTGGGCGCAGCAGAACACGTGCTCCTCGTTCTGCACCCCGTGCCCGAGGATGCGGGTGCCGCAGTTGACGCACACGGGCGCGATCACCGCCACAGCACACTCGATCGAGTCGAAGACGTGGTGCTCACCCGAAGCCGTCGTCACCTCGAAGCTCTCGTCGTAGTCGTTGCCGCACGTGACGCACTTACCCATGGTTCGGTCCTTTCCTTGCTTCGTACCGGACTTCACGCCGGACGCCACGCGGCCCGGGCCCTCGAGGGCCCGGGCCGCATGGTGTCTAGGTGAAGATGCTGACCCCACCAGGGCCGACCAACAGGCCGACAATGATGAGGACTGCTCCCCATAGGATCTGGCCGCGTACCAGGGCCAGGATGCCGCCGATAACCAGGACTGCCGCGATCAGCCAGAGAATTAGTGCCATGTGGATCTCACCTCAGTGTGTAGTTGTTGCGGGGGATGCTCAGACCTTGTCGTCCAAGCGGCTACGGAGCAGGGCCTTCGCCTCCTCGGCACCCTGCACGGAGTTGGCCTGCGCGCGAACGAACAGGTCTTCCAATTCGGTGTCCTTCGAGCGGCGCGCGTCCTCGATGTAGGTGTCCAGACGCAGCGCGTTGTTCAGGCATGCCTCGGCGAACCAGATGAGGTTGTAGTCCTTGTCAGGGGTACCCGTGACGACTCCAGTCTCAGCGCTCTTCGTGGTCATGCGGATCACTCCTCATGAGGTTTTTTCGTTCCTACACTCCGCCCGGTACCCAACTCGCGCGCCCGCAAACCCTCCGTCCGGAACGGAAGATCGGCTCGCGTCCGGGCGATATCGGACGCGGTATCACCGAGCGCTGTCGGTGGCGACCCACCGGAGCACGTCGTCCCACTCCTCGAGGAACCGCTCCAGGCCGTAGCGCCTTCTCGCGTGCCGGCGCCCGATGAGCCCGGCCTCCTCGGCGACGTCGGGATCCTTCATCAGGTGGCGTACGGCCGGGACGATCTCGTCGCGGCGGGTGGTGACGAACCCGGCCTCATGCGGCACCGCGAGCGGGGTCTCGGTCGTGGCCAGGGCGACGACCGGCATACCGAGGTGCATCGCCTCGATCAGCGAGAGCCCCAGCGAGGTCCAGCGGTTGAGGTGGACGTAGACGCGACGTCGCGGGAGATGATCGTGCAGATCCTGCTGCGACAGGTCCTCGTACGTCCGCAGCCCGTCGTAGGACGGCAGGCGCTCGACGCGCTGGCCGAAGACGTCGGCGCCGACGCCCTCGGCCAGCGCCGGGATCAGGTCGGCGCCGACCGAGCGGCCTCGGCGTACGGGATCGTTGACGACCACTCCGGCGCGCTCGATGTCGCCGGTGTAGCGGCGGCCCGGATCGACGATGCCGTGCTCGATCACGGTGGTAGGGGTGCCCGAGCAGTCCCAGAGGAGGTCGTTGAATCCGGTGACGTGGACGATCGGGACACCGCCGCCCGCCATCGGGTGGCGCGTGTCGGGGACCGCGCCGACGGGAGTGCTGTGCTCCACGTAGACAGCGGGCAGGTCCCGACCCGGGCGCCGACCGCCGAGCCACCGCTCGGCCAGCTCGACCTCGTGCGGCCGCTGCAGGACGACGACGTCGATCTCCTCGTCCGCGAGGGCCTCGCTGCTCACCTCGCGGGCTGCCGGCGGCCAGTCCCATGTGCTGGCGCGGCCGAGACCGTCGGGGCCGCGGTCGGGCGTGGTCGGGAGGAGATAGTCGTGGCGACCGTGCACGAACGCCCTCGTCCAGGAGTCGTGTACGTGCCAGATCAGGATTCTCATTCCCTCTCGGTGCCCGGGACGCCCTGTGGTGATGCGGCGAATCAGGACAAGTTCCGAGGTCAGCGCACCGGTTCTGCGTCTGCTGCCGCCGTCGAGGTCGTCTCCTCGCGCCATCTCGCCGTTCGCTTGAGCCCCTCCTCGAGCGGCATCTCCGGCTCCCAGCCGAGCAGCAGCCGCGCGCGGGTCAGGTCCGGGCGGCGTACGTGCGGGTCGTCCGTCGGCAGCGCCACGTGGTGGATCCGCGACTCGGACCCGGTCAGCTCGATGATCATCCGGGCCAGCTCGAGCATCGTGACCTCGTGGTCGTTGCCTATGTTGACCGGTCCCGCCACGTCGGCGCAGGCGAGCCGCAGAAGTCCCTCGACGGTGTCCTCGACCCAGCACAGGGACCGGGTCTGCGAGCCGTCACCCGCGACCGTCAGCGGAGCCCCGCTCAGGGCCTGGCCGAGGAAGGTCGGCACGACCCGGCCGTCATCGAGGCTCATCCGCGGGCCGTAGGTGCTGAAGAGGCGCGCCACCGCGACGTCGACGCCTCGCTCGCGGGCATAGGCCATCGTGGTCGCCTCCGCGAACCGCTGGCCCTCGTAGTAGACGCTGCGTACGCCGATCGGGTTGACGTGGCCCCAGTCCTCCTCGCGCTGGGGGTGCTCCTCGGGCTCCCCGTAGACCTCGGAGGTGGAGGTGAGCACGAACCTGGCGTTGTGGCGGGCGGCCAGCTCGAGTGCGTTGACCGTACCTTCGCTCGCCGCTCGTAGCGTCTCGAGAGGCAGCCGCTCGTAGTGCACCGGAGAGGCCGGACAGGCCAGGTGCATCACCAGGTCGACGTTACCGGGGTCGGGGATCGATCGGCTGGCGTCGGCGATGGTGATCGCGAAACCCGGGCGGCCGAAGAGGTGCTCGATCTTGTCGGCCGAGCCGGTGAGCAGGTTGTCGACGATCCACACCTGGGCCCCGGCGTCCAGGAGTCGCTCGCTCACCCACGATCCGAGGAATCCGGCCCCGCCGGTGACCACCACCCGGGCGCCGCGCAATGACTCTTCCCAGGCGTTCATCGGTGTTCCTCCCAGGGCGTGTGTCCGTTTCACCTGCCGGTACCCGCAGCCGCTCGTCCCAGCCCGGCCGTCCCGTTTACCACCCGCAGGGGTGGTTGCGGACCCCTACGACCCACACCCGCCGGGGTGAACCTTGCGCAGAAGCCGTTGGGAGACGGTCGTGTCGGGCACTACCTACACATGACGACGACAACTTTCGAGACAGACCTACCCCGGGCCGAGCGACAGCGTCTGACCTCAGAGCTGTTGGCGAAGGCACACACCGCGGAGGGTGAGGAGCAGGACCGGATCCTCGAGGAGGTGATCCTCCTCAACGCCGCGGTCGCCCGCTCGATCGCCCACCGCTACACCGGCCGTGGCATCCCCCGTGCGGACCTGGAGCAGGTGGCGTACATCGCCCTCGTCCGGGCCGCGAAGAGCTTCCACCCCGATCGTGCCGACGACTTCCTCACCTATGCGGTACCCACGATCCGCGGGGAGGTGAAGCGCTGGTTCCGTGACCACGGCTGGACGGTACGGCCGCCGCGACCCATCCAGGAGCTGCAGAGCACGCTGCTGCGGATCGGGTCGGAGCGAGGCAACCTGCCCACCTCCGAGCTGGCCGAGATCGCCCACGTGCCGGAGCAGAAGGTACGCGAGGCGCTCGATGCCCGCGGTTGCTTCACCCCGTCCTCGCTGGACGCTCCGCTGCGCCCGGGCGAGGCCCAGTCCTCGGCCGAGGCGACCATCGGCGACATGCTGCCCGGAGTCGACGGCGGACTCGCCGACTGCGAGACCCGTCTGGCCCTGGAGCAGGCGATTCACGTGCTGTGCCCGCGTGACCAGCTCGTGGTGAGGCTGCGCTTCATCGAGGACCGCAGCCAAGCAGAGATCGGCGAGGCCATCGGAGTCACCCAGACCCAGGTCTCCCGGATCCTGACCCGGATCATCGACGAGCTCCGTGAGCAGCTCGAAGGCGTAGGACTCGCCGCATGACCCGCACCCACGGCGGGTACGGGACACGAAAGCCGACCCCGACACAAGGAGATCTGGCATGACGTACTCAACGATCACCGGCGAGCGCTCCAAGGACGCTCAGCGCTCGCTGTGGAACGGCACGACGCCCAAGACCAAGTGGCAGGAGTCGTCCTGGGGCAAGCGGCTCACGGCTGTCGCCGCCTTCGCGGTCCCGATCGTGATCACCGTCGCCACCACGGTCATCCGCAAGAAGGGCACCGAGGCGCTGCTGCGAAAGGTCAAGGGAGGTAAGAAGAAGTGAGGACGAAACGCAACCTCTTCACCTTCGCCCTGGGTGGGGTGGCCGGCTACGTCGTCGGCCGCTACCCCGCCGCCACGTACGAGAAGCTGCGTGACGGAGCCGGCATCACCCTGGGTCTGGCCCGCGAGCGGATCGGCATGATGTCCGAGACCTTCCCGATCGGGCGACCCGGCTACCACCGAGCCCCCACCCCGCCTCCGGACAACGCCGACGGCGTGTTCGAGCGGACCTCGACGGCGTACGTCTCGCGGCCGCATCCGTAGATGGTTGCAGGCTCAGCACACAGTTGTGGGCCGCCGACCCGATCACGGGTCGGCGGCCCACAGGTCTCCGTAGAACGGAACTAGCGCCCAACCGCCTTCTCGAGCTCGGCCTTGCTCATCTTCGAACGCCCCTTGACGTTCTTGTCCTTGGCCTCTTCGTACAACTGGGCCTTGGTCCGGCCGCCGGAGCCGCGGTGGCTGCGCAAGCCACCGCGGCGGCCTGAGGAGATGTCCTTGGTCGAGGTGCGGCTGCTTTCGCGGGACTCTCCCCCGCGGGCACGCTCCTTGTTCACCGTACGAGCCGCGATCTCCTCGGCGGTGTCCTCGTTCTCACCGCGCTCGAGCAGACCTTCCTTGATGTGCTCGTACTGGCGTTCTCGCTTCTTGCTCCAGGCACGTTGCGGCATCTCAGCTCCTCCTCTTTCTCGGCTGATCGAAGCGCTCCTCGTCATCGGCGACGCGCTTGTTCCGGCGGGCGTCGTAGAGCCAGGCGGCAACGCCGACCAGGACGACGATCACCCCGATCACGGTGAAGATGACGGCTTGGGTAGTCATATCTTCCGGTACCCCCTCGATACATCGGTTACGCGGCGACGGCGACCCGCATCCGGCGGAGGATCCGGGCCAGGGCGCGGGAGACCTGCGCCTGGGTGGCGCCGATCCGCTCGCCGATCTCGGCCTGAGAAAGACCGTCGACGAACCGCAGCTGCAGGATCATCAGGTCCGCCTCACGGAGATCGCCGATCGCCTCCGCGACGACGACTCGCGCCTCGGCGCGGTCGAAGCCGGGGTCGGCCTCCCCCATCTGCTCGAGCAGCTCGTCGTCCACACCCTGCGGACGTACGCAGCGGGCCAGCTCGCGGAAGCAGTGGCGGATCTCGCCCTTGGCCATCGGCACGGCATAGCTCAGGAACTCGCCCTCGGCGGGGTCATAGCGGCGAGCAGCCTTCACCAGTCCCATGTGGGCGGCCTGGCGAAGGTCGTCGGCCTCGACGCCGCGGCCCGAGTAGCGGGCCGCAAGCGAGCGTGCCACCGGGAGGTGGCGTACGACCAGATCCTCCTGCTGAGGAGGGAGCAGCGGCGATGCATCCTGTGTCGTATCCATGACCCGAGTCTTTCGCGCGGACGTGCGAAAGACACCTGCTCAGGAGAGAAATGGCCCCCAGGGGTGAGCTCAACCCCCACAGCACACTCACCCCTGAGGGTTAGAACCGCGGTCCCGGGTCCGTTGCCGAGACCGCGGCACCGACAGCACAATCGTGGTGTCCACCGGCGTGCCGTGGCAGGCGGCAGTCACCCAGACTGCTCTGTCGATACGCTATCGGTAACCATCCGTGCCACCACCGATGCGCCCGGCTCCAGAGAATTCTCGTCGGGCGGCGCGAACCCGTGGGTGATCGCCCAACTGACCGCCTGGCTGCGGGTGGTGACGTCGATCTTTCGGTAGGCCTGACGGATGTGGCTCTTGAGCGTGTTCACGCTCACCACGAGCTTCTCGGCGATCTCCTTGTTGGACAGCCCCTGGGTGATCAGGGCAAGCACCTCGACCTCACGGGTGCTGAGCCCGGCGAGCGTGCCCATCGGGTCCTCGTGCTCGCCGATCGGCTCGCCGGCGGCGGCGAGCTCGATGCTGCGTACGAGATCACCGGCGTGCACGCTCATCGATACCCAGGAGCGGGCTCCCAGCGAGTAGGCCTGGGCCCTCAGATCGGGGCGCATGTCGCGGCTGAAGATCAGCACCTCGGCGTCGGTCTCGTGCAGCAGATGCTGCAGATCGGCGCCGTCGCTCAGGTACAGACCGTAGGTGTCGTAGAGGATCACGTCGACGCCCGGCGCACGGCTGCGTACCGACGGAAGCGCGGTCACGACCACCCGGTCGGGAAAGTCCGTGAGCATGCTCACGAGCCCCCGCACGACAACCTCCTGCGGGCTGACCACCGCGACCTGCACAACGCCCGACCTCATCACACCTGAACCATCTCAGATCAGTGGTCGATTGGACAGGTGTATGGGCAGAACACGCCGTGGGTACCTGGGGTTATGTCCAGACATCCGAGACAGGAGCAGCCCATGTCCCACGTGACCGAAGACCTCAAGAAGGCCTCCGAGCTACCCGAGGGAGACGTGGTCAGGATCCTGCTGCAGCAGCACGCCGGCATCCGGCAGCTCTGCGCGACGGTGGCGAATTCCGAGGGCCCGGCCAAGCGCCAGGCGTTCGACGACCTCCGGGTCCTGCTCGCGGTGCACGAGACCGCCGAGCAGATCGTCGTCCACACGGTCACCTCGACCCATGGCGGCGAGACGCTCGCCAAGGCGCTCAACGCCGATGAGAAGGAGGCCACCGAGATGCTGGCCCGGCTCGAGGAGGTCGGCGTCGACAGCCCCGAGTTCGACGAGACCTTCCCGATCTTCCAGATCGCCGTCGAGCAGCACGCCGAGGAGGAGGAGCGTGTCGAGTTCCCGCTGCTCCTCAGCACGATCGACGAGACGGCTCGCCACATGATGGGCAAGCGCCTGACCGCGACCGAGCTCATCGCACCGACCCACCCCCACCCCGGCTCCGCCGGATCGGTGCCCAAGCAGTTGGCCACCATGCCGTTCCACTCCATCGCGGACCGTGTCAAGGACGCGCTGAGCCGATCCTGACCTGGCCGTGGCACAGTGGATGCTGAACGGCATCGACGACAGCAGCGAAGTCTTCAGATGGGAGCAGAGAACATGGTCGAGAAGGAAACCAAGGACCCGGTGACCGGCGCTGACGAGAGCACCGAGGCTCCGATCCCCTTCCCCACTCCGGACCGGGTCGAGGAGGAAGGCGCCGAGCGCGATCGCCAGGACGAGACCGAGGAAGAGACCTTTCCCGCCAGCGACCCGCAGTCCAGCTGGGCCGGTCCCGCGGATCCGCGGGACCGCTGACCCTCAGGCCAGGCCCCGGCGCTCCAGCAACGGAGCGATCGGGGCCGGCCGGCCGCGCCACTCCGCATAGGACTCCAGCGGGTCCCGAGTGCCGCCGATGCCGATCACGTAACGGACGTACGCCTCGCCGTTCTCCCTCGTCAGGCCTCCGTTCTCCTTGAACCACGCGACCGTGTCGGCGTCGAGGACCTCGGACCAGATGTAGGAGTAGTAGGCCGAGGCGTAGCCGCCGAAGATGTGCTTGAAGTACGCCGTGTAGTAGCGAGGCCGCACCGCCGGGTTGTCCAGGCCGACCGCCGAGAGCGCGGCCGCCTCGAACTCCTCGACCGCCTCCGGCGAGGTCGGTACGTCGGCCGGACCGAGCTCGTGCCAGGCGAGGTCGATGAGCGCGGCGGCCAGGTACTCGGAGGTCGCGAACCCCTCGTTGAACGTGGCGGACGCCTCGAGCTTGCCGAGGACGTCGGCCGGGATCGGCTCACCGGTCTCGTGATGTACGGCGTAGTTGGCGAGCACCTCGGGCCAGAGCATCCACATCTCGTTGACCTGGGACGGGTACTCGACGAAGTCGCGGTAGACCGACGTCGCCGCGAACCGCGGGTAGGTCGCCCGCGCGAGCAGCCCGTGGAGCGCGTGCCCGAACTCGTGGAAGAGCGTGTTGACCTGGTCGAACGTGAGCAACGTCGGCTCCCCCGGCGCCGGCTTGGGCACGTTGAGGTTGTTGGTCACGACCGCCGACGGCTCACCCAGCAGCGTGTTGGCGGTGACGTAGGAGTTCATCCACGCGCCGCCCTTCTTGGAGTCCCGGGTGTAGAGGTCGAGCAGGAAGAGGCCGATCGGCTCGCCGTCGCGGGAGACCTCGAAGACGCGTACCTCGGGGTGGTAGCCCTGCAGGTCGGGGCGCTCCTCGAAGGTCAGTCCGTAGAGCCGGCCGGCGGCGAAGAAGACGCCGTCGTGCAGCACCCGGTCGGCCTCGAACCACGGCCGCAGCACGGCCAGGTCGACGTCGTACTCCGAGACCCGGACCTTCTCCGCGTAGTAGGGCCAGTCCCAGGCTTCGATCGGTCCGCCCGCCGATGCCTCGAGCGCGGACTGCTCGGCCCGGGCGTTGCGAGCCGCCGGCGCCGCCAGCCGCTCCAGCATGTCGCGGACGGCCTTCGGGGTGCCGGCGGTGTTGTCGGCGGTCACCAGGCCGGCGTAGCTGTCGAACCCGAGCAGCTGCGCCTTCTCCGCCCGCAGCCGCAGCGCGTCGAGCGCGATGCCGCGGGTGTCGTTGGCGTTGCCGCGCGAGCCGCGGGCGAGCTGGGCCTCGAACAGCCGCTGGCGCAGCTCCCGGTTCTCCAGCACCGACAGGTAGGGGTGGGCGGTGAACAGGGTCAGCGTGATCAGGAACTTGCCCGCCAGTCCCCTGCCCTCGGCGGCCGCCGCGGCCGCGGAGATCTCCCCCGGGGTCAGCCCGGCGAGCTCCTCGACGGTGTCGACGACCACGGCGAGGTCGTTGGAGTCGGCCTGCGCCGCGTGTCCGAACGCGGCCTCCAGCCCGGAGATCTCCTGGTTGAGCTCCCGCAGGCGTGCCTTCTCCGTGGGCCCCAGCGCAGCACCGGCGAGCACGAAGTCGCGGTGGTAGCGCTCGACCAGATAGCGGTCCTCGCCCTGCAGCTCGGCCCGCTTCTCATAGACCGCGTTCACCCGGGCGAAGAGCGCGTCGTCGAGGAGCAGCGCGTCGTGGTGGGCCGCCAGCCGTGGAGCGTACGCAGCATGGAGCTCGTCCAGATCGTCGTCGGAGTCCGCGGAGAGCAGCGAGAAGAAGATCCGCAGGACCCGGTCCAGCCGCTCGCCGGACCGCTCCAGAGCGACCAGCGTGTTCTCGAACGTCGGCTCCTCGGCAGAGGTCGTGATCGCGGCCAGCGCGGCCAGCTGCTCGGCCATCCCCTGCTCGATCGCCGGGCCGTAGTCCTCGATCGAGATGTCCGCGAAACGGGGCAGGCGGTGGGGCAGGTCACTGGGCTCGAGTAGGGCATCGATCACATCGCGCACGCTATCTGAAACAGCGTGCGGACGGCCCGCGGATATCGGCTACCTTGACGTCATGGCCGATTTCGATGACCTGCTTGCCGCGAACCAGACCTACGCCGACACGTTCGACACCGGCGGCTTCGACGGCGTCGCCCACGCCGGAGTGGCGATCGTGACCTGCATGGACTCCCGCATCGAGCCGCTGGCCATGCTGGGACTGAGCCTCGGGGACGCCAAGATCTTCCGCAACCCCGGTGGCCGGGTGACCCCGCAGGCGATGGAGGCGCTGGTGCTCGGCGTGCACCTCCTCAACGTCAAGCGCATCCTGATCGTGCCCCACACCCGCTGTGCGGTCGCCTCCAACACCGAGGCCGAGCTGCGCACCAAGCTCTCCGAGTCCGCGGGCCAGGACGCGTCCTGGCTCGACTTGACCGTCGTCGTCGACGACCAGGCCCGCGCGCTCGCCGAGGACGTCGCCAAGGTGCGCTCGCACCCGTTCGTCCCCGAGGACGTCAAGGTCGGCGGGTTCATCTACGACGTCGACACGGGTCTGCTCAACCAGAAGATCTGAGCCGGCGAACCCGCGAAGCGGGTCGAGATCTACGAAATCGGTATAAACCCCGATGCGCGCTCACCATGGGTGAGCCAGAGTTGGGGTCGTGACCGACGCAGACCGACTCGAGATCGCCGCCCAGGCGATCGACCTGCACAAGACCTACGGCAAGGGCGCCGCAGAGGTCCGCGCGCTCGACGGCGTGAGCCTGGACCTCTATGCGGGGCAGTTCACCGCGATCATGGGTCCATCAGGCTCGGGGAAGTCGACGCTGATGCACTGTCTGGCGGCGCTCGACAAGCCCACGACGGGTGAGGTGATCGTCGGCGGTCGCAAGCTCGGCAAGCTGCGCGACCGCCGCCTCACTTCGCTGCGGCGCGACAAGATCGGGTTCGTCTTCCAGGCGTTCAACCTGGTCCCGACGCTGACCGCGCAGGAGAACATCCTGCTTCCGCTCTCGCTGGCCCGGAAGAAGCCGGACCCGGGGTGGTTCGACCAGGTCATCGACACCGTCGACCTGCGACCGCGGCTCTCGCACAAGCCGAGCGAGCTCTCCGGCGGACAGCAGCAGCGGGTCGCCTGTGCCCGGGCGCTGGTCTCCAAGCCCGACATCGTCTTCGCCGACGAGCCGACCGGCAACCTCGACTCCACCTCAGCCGCCCAGGTGCTCGACTTCCTGCGCCACAGCGTCGACGACCTGGGCCAGACCATCGTGATGGTCTCCCACGACCCGGTCGCCGCCTCCTACTGCGACCGGGTGATCTTCCTGGCCGACGGCCGCATCGTCGACGAGCTGGCCAAGCCGAGCCGCGAGGAGATCCTGGCCCACATGGCCGACCTGCAGGCACGGGCGATGGGCCTGGCTCCGATCAGCGAAGGCGCCTGAGAGTGAACGAGCGTCAGCGAGTGAACCACGCAGTCGGCACGCCGCCACGTCCGTACACTCGCGCTTGCGCAAGGAAGGTGGCGGCGTGCTTCGGCTGACGCTGCGCAACCTCGCCGCGCACAAGGTGCGCCTGCTCATGTCGACGCTCGCGATCGTCCTGGGCGTGGCGTTCCTGGCCGGCGTACTCACCTTCTCCCACGGGCTCGACCGCACCTTCTCCGGGATCATCAACGGCTCCACGCCTGACGGCCAGGTACGTCCGACCAACAGCGCCAGCTCTGCCGAGGCCAGCCGCCCCGGCAGCGGCGGCGCGGCCACGCTGGAGCCGGCGGCCATCGAGAAGCTGCGTACGCTGCCGGAGGTCGCCCGCGCCGACGGCGTCGTCCAGGGCGCGGGACTCTATGTGCTCGACACCGACGACAAGCTGGTCAGCAGCTCGGGTGCGCCGACGCTGGCGTTCAACCACACCGGAACCCCCAACCTGCTCGGCGAGCCGTCGCTCGAGCTCATCACCGGGAGCTGGCCGACCGGGGACAAGGAGCTCGTCCTCGACGAGGCGACCGCGGAGAAGGCCGGCTACCAGGTGGGCGACTCCGTCACCCTGATCGCGCCCCAGGGCGAGACCCGCCGCAAGGTCACCCTCACCGGCACCGCCTCCTTCAACGGCGGTGGCACCGCGGGCGCGCAGCTGCTGATCTTCAGCACGGCCGGTGCCCAGAGCCTGTTCACCGACGGCAAGGACGTCTACTCCGGGATCTCGTTGACCGCCGCCCCCGGCGTCTCCCAGAAGGAGCTCGTCGAGGCCGCGGAGACGGTGGTCCCGAAGGGGTTCGAGGCCGTCACCGGCGACAAGATGGTCGAGGAGTCCGAGGACGCGATCGGCGAGTTCCTCGACGTGATCTCGGTCTTCCTGATCGTCTTCGCGGTGATCGCGGTCATCGTCGGGGCCTTCATCATCGTCAACACCTTCTCCATCCTGATCGCGCAGCGCTCCCGCCAGCTGGCGCTGCTCCGCGCCCTGGGGGCCTCCCGCCGCCAGGTCACCACCTCGGTGCTCTTCGAGGCGCTGGTGATGTCGCTGATCGCGGCCACCATCGGGGTTCTCGCCGGCTGGGGGCTGGCCCATGCCCTGGCCGCCGTCTTCCGGCAGGCAGGTCTGGAGATCGCCTCCGACGTCCTCGTCCTCACCCCGCGCACCATCTGGATCTCCTACGCCGTGGGCGTCTGCGTCACGCTCGCCGCGGCTCTGCTCCCCTCCCGCCGGGCCGGCAAGGTCCCGCCGGTGGCGGCGATGCGAGAGGACACCCAGCCTCCGGCCAGATCCACCGTCCTGCGTACGTCGGTGGGGCTCGTCCTGCTGGCCGCCGGGCTCGCGATCGCCGCGGTGCCGCGGATCGGCGTCCCGGAGATCACTCTCCCCGGCGGCTTCGACGTGCCGACCAGCCCGGCGCTGTGGGTGGGCGTCGGGGCCGGGATCTCGATCCTCTCGGTCGCCTGGATCAGCGCGTTCCTGGGCCGACCGGTGCTGGCGGCGCTGCGTACGGTCTCGGGGGCTGTCTTCGGGATGACCGGCAAGCTGGCCGGCCAGAACGCGATGCGCGACCCACGGCGCACCGGCGCCACCGCGTCGGCGCTGATGATCGGCCTGGCGCTGGTCTCCCTCATCGGCGTGCTCGCCGCCTCGATGAACGCCTCGATCTCCGATGTGGTCGAGGAACAGTTCAAGCCCGACCTGGTCGTGCAGAGCCCGACGTTCACCCCGTTCCCGACCTCGATCGGCGACGAGATGGAAAAGGTGGAGGGCGTCGCGACCGTCTCCCGTTCCCAGATCGCCCAGGCCGTCGTCGGCAAGGTGGATCTGCAGAACCCGAAGAAGAACGACGTCGAGTTCCTCTTCGGCGTCGACGAGCACCTCTCACAGGTCTATGACCTCGACGTGCTCGAGGGCAGCGAGGACGTCAAGCCCGGCCAGGTGCTGGTCACCGACGAGGCCGCGAAGGAGCACAAGTGGCAGCTCGGTGACCGCATCGACCTCACCTTCGTCAGCGGCCGCCAGCAGCGCCCCCAGATCAGCGGGATCATCGCCCGGACCCAGGTCACCGGCGACATCACGGTGCGCATCGAGGACCTGGTCGCGGCCAAGGTGCCGCGCGAGGACGCCTCGCTGAGCATCATGCTCGCCCGCGGAGCCGACCCGGCCGTCGTCCACGACCGTCTCGACAAGCTCGTCGAGGACCGTCCGGTGGTCGCGGTGCAGGACAAGGACGAGTTCGCCGAGTCGATCAAGGGGCAGGTCAACCAGCTGCTCTACATGATCTACGGCCTGCTCGCGCTGGCGATCGTGATCGCCGTGATCGGCATCGTCAATACCCTCGGCCTCAGCGTCATCGAGCGCACCCGCGAGATCGGGCTGCTGCGCGCCATCGGTCTCTCCCGCGGCCAGCTGCGCCGGATGATCACCCTGGAGTCGGTGACGATCGCGGTCCTCGGCGCGGTGCTCGGGCTCGCCCTCGGGGTGCTCTTCGGGGTGCTGCTGCGCGACGCGCTGCGCGACGACCTCACCAGCCTGTGGGTGCCGCTCGACCAGCTGGCCATCTTCATGGCGATCGCCGTGGTCGTCGGCGTCCTGGCCGCGCTCCTCCCGGCCATCCGCGCCGGGAGGGAAGACGTCCTCAAGGCGATCGCCTCGGAGTAGTGTGCCTCGGGTGAGCACCGAGCACTCCGTAGACCTGCCCGAACCCACCCTCCGCATCAAGGAGCCGGAGACGGCCGCGGTCGGACTCCCCGGCGTGGCCCACTCGATGGAGTACGCACTGCGCGAGATGGGCCCCAGGCGCAGCCTGCAGACGCTGCTCAAGGTCAACCAGGTCGGCGGCTTCGACTGCCCTTCGTGTGCTTGGCCGGACCCCGACCACCGCAAGGCGGCGGAGTTCTGCGAGAACGGCGCCAAGGCGGTGGCCTGGGAGGCGACCCGCAAGCGGGTCGACCGCGCCTTCTTCGCGGCCAACTCGATCGCCTCGCTCAACGAGCGCGACGACCACTGGCTGGAGTCGCAGGGCCGGCTGACCGAGCCGATGTACGTCGCCCCCGGCGAGACCCACTACTCCCCCATCACCTGGTCCGACGCGATCTCGCTCATCGCCGACCGGATGCGCGCGTCCGACGCCGACCGTTCGGTCTTCTACACCTCCGGCCGGGCGTCCAACGAGGCCGCGTTCGTCTACCAGCTGCTCGCCCGCCAGCTCGGCACCAACAACCTCCCCGACTGCTCCAACATGTGCCACGAGTCCAGCGGCACCGCACTCGGCGAGGTGATCGGCATCGGCAAGGGCACGGTCACCTACGACGACCTCGCCGAGCACTCCGACCTGATCTTCGTGGTCGGCCAGAACCCCGGCACCAACCACCCCCGGATGCTGACCGCGCTCGAGTCCGCCAAGGAGAACGGCGCGAAGGTCGTCTCGATCAACCCGCTGCGCGAGGCCGGGCTGGGGCGGTTCCGCAACCCCCAGACCGTACGCGGCGTCACCGGCGTCGGCACACAGCTCGCCGACGTCCACGTACCCGTGCAGGTCAACGGCGACCTGGCGCTGTTCGCCGGGATCAACAAGCTGCTCGTCGAGCGCGACGCCATCGCGCACCCCTTCATCGAGGAGCACACCGACGGCTTCGAGGTCGCGGCGCAGGCGTGGGCAGCGATGGAGTGGGACGAGATCACCCGGCTCAGCGGCATCTCCCGCGAGGAGATCGAGTCGCTGACCGACCTGGTCGAGTCCCGCGAGCGCGTCATCGTGTGCTGGGCGATGGGCCTGACCCAGCACAAGAACTCGGTCGCCACGATCCGCGAGATCGCCTCGTTCCTGCTGCTGCGTGGCAACATCGGCAAGCCCGGCGCGGGCGCCTGCCCGGTCCGCGGCCACTCCAACGTGCAGGGCGACCGCACGATGGGCATCTGGGAGAAGCCGCCGGCGTGGTTCCTCGACGCGGTCGGTGCCGAGTTCGGCATCACGCCGCCCCGTGAGGACGGCTTCGACGTGGTCGCCGCGATCGAGGCGATGCGCGACGGCGCCGTCGACGTCTTCCTCGCCCTGGGCGGCAACTTCGCCGCCGCGACCCCCGACACCGCCGTCACCACGGCCGCGCTGGCCAACGTCGGCCTCACCGTCCAGATCTCGACCAAGCTCAACCGCAGCCACCTCCACCACGGCCGCGAGGGCCTGATCCTGCCCTGCCTGGGCCGCACCGAGCGCGACGAGACCGGCGGCCGCGAGCAGTACGTCACCGTCGAGGACTCGATGGGCATGGTCCACGCCTCCTACGGCCGGCTGCTTCCGGGCTCGAAGGAGCTGCGCAGCGAGGTCGGCATCGTCTGCGCCATCGGCGAGGCGCTCTTCGGCTCGGACAACGGCGTCGACTGGGCCACGATGGGCACGGACTACTCCCGGATCCGCCGGCACATCTCCACGGTGATCCCCGGGTTCGAGGACTTCGAGACCCGGCTGAAGGCACCCGGCGGCTTCGCCCTGCCCAACGGCCCCCGCGACTCGCGCACCTTCAACACCGCGACCGGCCGGGCCCGGATCACCGCCAACCCGCTGACCGCGGTCTCGGCTCCCCCGGGCCACCTGCTGCTCCAGACGCTGCGCTCCCACGACCAGTTCAACACCACGGTCTACGGCTACAACGACCGCTACCGCGGCATCAAGGGCGGGCGCCACGTCGTCTTCGTCAACCCCGACGACCTCCGCGAGCTCGGCATCGCGGATGGCGGCACCGTCGACATCGTCTCGGTCTGGACCGACGGCGAGCGCCGGGCCGAGGGCTTCCGCGTCGTCGCCTACGCCACCCCTCGCGGCTCCGCCGCGGCGTACTTCCCGGAGACGAACGTCCTCATCCCGCTCGACTCCTACGCCGACGGCAGCCGCACCCCGACCTCGAAGTCGGTCGTGGTCCGCCTCGACCCTCGCCGAGTCGGCTCATCCTGACCTGAAATCCGGCCGAGTCGGCTCATCCTGACCACAATCCCCGTCGAGTCGGCGCGTCATAACGCGCCGACTCGGCAGGTTGTGGGGCGTCGGAATTACTTTGCCGAGGCCGGTGTTGATGCCTAACGTGATGAGCATGTTCCGCGTGGTTTCCGAGCACCACCTGTCAGGCAAGAGCCTGACGGGCGCTCCCACGTGGGCACCGTCAGTCGATTGCACCGGCGCGCGAAGCTGACCCTCCTCCTGCTCTGCAGGACCCGCGGAGGAGGGTGGCCCGCACCGGCCCCCTCATCGCGGTGACAGCGCTGTGAGGGCTTGCCGGAGGGTCCTGGCTCACCCCGAAATCTTCTGACACACAAAGGAACTCTCATGGCCAAGGGCCAGTTCGTGCGGACCAAGCCGCACCTCAACATCGGGACGATGGGTCACGTCGACCACGGCAAGACCACTCTGACCGCCGCGATCACCAAGGTGCTCGCGGAGCGCGACCCGAGCGTGAACCGCTTCATCGCCTTCGACGGCATCGACCGTGCTCCGGAGGAGCTGCAGCGCGGGATCACCATCAACATCTCGCACGTCGAGTACGAGACCGCGACCCGGCACTACGCCCACGTCGACATGCCCGGGCACGCCGACTACGTGAAGAACATGATCACCGGCGCCGCCCAGGTGGACGCCGCGATCCTGGTCGTCTCCGCGCAGGACGGCGCCATGCCGCAGACGCGGGAGCACGTGCTGCTCGCGCGCCGGGTGGGCGTGCCGTACCTGGTGGTGGCGCTCAACAAGGCCGACACCGTCGACGACCCGGACCTGCTCGACCTGGTCGAGCTGGAGGTCCGCGACCTCCTCTCCGAGTACGGGTTTCCCGGCGACGACGTACCTGTCGTCCGGGTCTCCGGACTGAAGGCGCTGGAGGGCGACCCGAAGTGGACCGCCGCGATCGGTGACCTGCTGGACGCGATCGACGGCTACGTGCCGGTGCCGGAGCGCGAGCTCGGCGAGCCGTTCCTGATGCCGATCGAGAACGTCGTCACCATCACCGGCCGCGGGACGGTGGTCACCGGTGCCGTCGAGCGCGGGTCGCTGAAGGTCGGCGACGCGGTCGAGGTCGTGGGCCTCGGCGCGACGATCACCAGCACGGCGATCGGGCTCGAGACGTTCGGGAAGTCGCTGGAGTCCGCGGACGCGGGCGACAACGCGGCGGTGCTGCTGCGTGGCGTCAAGCGCGACGAGGTCCGTCGCGGCCAGGTGGTGGCGCTGCCGGGCAGCGTACGGCCGCACCGGAAGTTCCGGGCGAACCTGCACGCGCTGTCCACCGCCGAGGGTGGCCGGCACACGCCGTTCGCCGCGGACTACCGACCGCAGTTCTACTTCCGGACCACGGACGTGCCCGGCGGGATCGACCTGGGTGAGATCGCCCTGGTCATGCCCGGCGACACGATCGAGCTGGGAGTGGAGCTGGAGAAGCCGATCGCGATGAACGTCGGGCTCGGGTTCGCGGTCCGCGAAGGCGGTCACACCGTCGCCGCCGGCACCGTGACCGAGCTTCTCGACTGAGCTGCTCGACCACGAAACGGGACGGCCCTCACCTGGTGGGGGCCGTCTCCCATTTCTCAGTCGCGGGGGCGCCACCGCTTCCACAGCGCCTCGCCCTCGGCGCGGACCTTCCCGTCCCACTCCAGCCGGACCAGCGAGGTGATCTGGTCCTCGCTGGCGTCCTTGGTGGACGCGATCAGCGTGACCGGCTCCCGGAGCGGGGCCGGCCGCCGGTAGCGTACGTCGATCCCGGCCGTGACGTAGGCCAGCGACTCCCCCTCGGCGGGCATCCAACCGTTGAGGAAGGCCTCCTGGTGCACCGCGGCGGCGCTGTGGCAGTCGAGCAGGGTCGCGATGATCCCGCCGTTGAGGAACCCGCCGCCGTTGTCGTGCTGGGGCCACGGCTGGAAGGTCGCGGTCACGCTCCCGTCCAGCTGCGGATAGCTCTTCAGCCGGAGCCCCTCGGCGTTGGCCGGCCCGCACCCGAAGCAGGTCATCGTCGGCCACCACTCGTCCTGCAACGCGATCATCTTCACCGCGCCACCATAACCACGATCAGCCGATCCCGGTCCGGAAGCCCTCGCGCCAGGTGGCGTACGACGGCGTCCAGCCGAGCTCCCGCTTCGCCTTGGCGTTCGAGGAGCCGCGCACCGAGGTCATCAGCGCGACCCCGAACTCACCGATCAGCGGCCGGGCCAGCCAGGCCGGCAGGCGCATCGGGTTCCGGCCGCCGACCTGCTCGGCCAGGAACGGCATCCACTGGTTCACCGGAGCGGGCTCGTCGTCGACGATGTTGTAGATGCCCGGCGCACCACGCTCGACCGCCGCGGCGGTCGCCGCCCCCACGTCGTCGATGTGGACGAACGACCACACCCCCGTGCCGCCACCCACCACCGGCATCTTGCCCGCACGCAGCAGCTCGCCGATCGCACCTTCGCGCGAGGCCGCGTTGCCGGGGCCGTAGAAGTTTCCGTAGCGCAGCACCAGCCCCTCGAGGTCAGAGGCGGCGGTCACCGCCTCCTCCAGGTGACGGATCGCCGCCAGGGCGCCTCGCGCCTCCTTGCCGGGGTCGGTGATCATCGGGGTGCTCTCGTCCTTGACCCAGCCGCCGGTGCGCTCGTAGGTCCAGCCGCCACCGAAGCTCTGCGCGACGAACCGACGCACGCCGGCCGCCCGGGACGCCGCCAGCAGGTGGTCGGTGCCCTCGGTACGCAGCCGGTTGGTCATCGCGAAGTCCTGGTCCCACTTCTTCAGGTTGCCGCTGAGGCCGCCCAACGCGGTGAGCTGGTGCACGACGACCTCGGGCTCGGCCTTGGCGACGGCGTCGTGGACGCTCTGCGCGTCCAGCGGGTCCATCACGATCCCGGTCGCACCCATGCCGGCCAGGGTCTCGCACCCGGCCTCGTGCCGGGTCGAGCCGTAGACCTCGTGTCCGGCAGCCACCAGGAGCGGCACCATCCTGACGCCGACCGCACCGGTTCCGCCTGCGATGAAGATGCGCATTTTCTGTTCCTTTCGTCGTTGTTGACCCCACCGACGAAACAACCTGCGCTCCTGTGACAGCTGGCGTAAGGTCCTGCGTTCGTGGACCTCGCAACCGCCCATGACGGGCTCCGCCCGCTGATGTTCTCGATCGCCTACCGGATGCTCGGCAGCGTCGCCGAGGCGGAGGACGTCGTGCAGGAGGCGTTCCTGCGCATGCACCGCAGCAGCGAGGAGGTCGACAACCTCGATGCGTACGCCACCACGGTCACCACCCGGATCGCCATCGACACCCTGCGCTCGGCCCGCCACCGCCGTGAGCAGTACGTCGGGCCGTGGCTGCCCGAGCCGATCCTCGTCTCCGACGAGGACCCGAGCCACCGCCTCGAGCTCGACGAGACCGTCAGCACAGCGTTCCTGGTCCTGCTGGAGTCACTCACGCCGGTCGAGCGCGCCGTGTTCGTGCTACGTGAGGTGCTGGGCTACGACTACGAGGACATCGCCCCCGTCGTCGACAAGAGCGCGACCAACTGCCGCCAGATCTTCACCCGTGCCCGCAAGCGGATCGCCGACGGCACGCCGCGGTTCGACCCGTCCCGTGAGCGCCGCGACCAGCTCGCCTCGCAGTTCGTCGCCGCGCTCTCCGCGAGCGACATCGCCGGCCTGGAACGCCTGCTCGCCGACGACGTCGTGTTCGTCGCCGACGGCGGCGGCCGGGCTCCAGCCATCCAGAAGCCCATGCTGGGCGCCGTCGCCGTCACCCGCTTCCTGCTCGGGCTCATGCGTCAGGGCGAGCGCTTCGGCGTACGTCTGGAGCTCTCGCACGCCAACGGTCAGCCGGCGATGCTGACCCGCGGTGCCGACGGCGCCCTGCTCGGGGTCATCGCCCTCGACGTCGACGGCGGCCGGATCGTACGCATGCACAACGTCCTCAACCCCGACAAGCTCGGTCACCTGGGCGAGGTCGGCGACCTCTTCGCACTGCTGGCCGAGCGCTGACCGAGCGTCAGCCGTCCAAGGCCCTACCCATCCAGGAACGTACGCAGCGACTGGTCGACCAACGGCCGCCCCAGCGTCCCCTCCGCCAGCGCGTCGCGCAGCGCGGTGACCGAGTCGAGATCGGCGACGAGTGTCACCAGCTCCTCGACCTCCTCGCCGATCTCGGCGGGTGTGGTGGCCGCGACCGGCCGGTCGAGCAGCAGCGGGCAGTCGACGGGGCCGCCCTCCGGCTCCGGGTGGCCCAGAGCCGCGACCCAGCAGCCGATCTCATAGCGCAGCGGCGCGCTCGGCCCGGCGCCCTGGGCGCGCAGGTCGACGTACCAGACGATGTCGTCGCTCTTGGGGTCGCCGAGCCGGTGATGGCCCTTGCGCAGCGGCATGCCGCCCGTCTTGAACGCCTTGGTCGCCGCTGTCCGGGCTGCCTTCTGGTCCATCGCTGAGGTCACGGCCCTAGAAGTCGAGGTCGGTCTCGGAGAGCTGACCGCCCCCGGCGACGATGAACTCCTTGCGCGGAGCGACCTCGGATCCCATCAGCAGGTCGAAGACCGCCGCGGCCTCGTCGGCATCGTCCAGCGTCAGCCGGCGAAGCGTCCGGTGGCGCGGGTCCATGGTGGTCTCGGCCAGCTGGTCGGCGTCCATCTCACCCAGACCCTTGTAGCGCTGCACCGGGTCTTTCCAGGTGACGTTCTTCTTCTTCAGCTCGGCGAGCTTCCGCTGCAGCTCCGGGTCGGAGTAGGTGTAGATGTACTTCTCCATCCCCTTCTTGGGGTTGGAGATCTCGATCCGGTGCAGCGGCGGGACCGCGGTGTAGACCTTGCCCGCGGCGATCAGCTCGGGCATGTACTTGAAGAACAGGGTCGCCAGCAGCGTACGGATGTGGGCGCCGTCGGAGTCGGCGTCGGCCATGAAGATGATCTTGCCGTAGCGCGCCGCGTCCAGGTCGAAGCTGCGACCTGTGCCGGTCCCGACCACCTGGATGATCGAGGAGCACTCGGCGTTCTTCAGCATGTCGCCGACCGAAGCCTTCTGGACGTTGAGGATCTTGCCGCGGATCGGCAGCAGCGCCTGGAACTCCGAGTTGCGGGCCACCTTCGCGGTGCCGAGCGCGGAGTCACCCTCGACGATGAACAGCTCGGCCCGGTCGTCGGTGGTGCGGCAGTCGGCGAGCTTGGACGGCAGCGCGGAGGACTCCAGCGCGTTCTTGCGCCGCTGGTTCTCCTTCTGCTGACGCAGCGAGAGCCGGGTCTTGGAGGCGGCGTACACCTTCTCCATCACCAGCTTGGCCTGCTGCTTCTGCGCCCCGCGCGACTCGGTGAGGAACGTCTTCATCTCAGCGGCGACGACCTTGCGCACCACGCTGCGCGCAGCCGGGGTGCCGAGGATCTCCTTCGTCTGGCCCTCGAACTGCGGCTCGGCCAGACGCACCGTCACCACCGCGGTCAGACCCTCGAGGATGTCTTCCTTGACGATGTCCTTGTCGTTGACCTTGAGCACCTTGGTGGCGCGCATGGCGTCGTTGAACGTCTTGGTCAGCGCGTTCTCGAAGCCGCTGACGTGGGTGCCGCCCTTCGGGGTGGCGATCACGTTGACGAAGGAGCGGATCTCGTTGTCGTAGCCGCTGCCCCACCGCACCGCGATGTCGACGCCGAGCTCGCGCTCGACGTCCTGCGGCGTCATGTGGCCGGCGTCGTCGAGCATCGGCACGGTCTCGGTGAAGGTGTCCGAACCCTGCAGGCGAAGGACGCCGCTGACCGGCTCGTCCTTGGCCAGGAAGTCGACGAACTCGGCGATGCCGCCGTCGTGGCGGAACTTCTCCTCGACCGGGTCCTCGCCGGACAGGTCGCGGATGACCAGCTCGAGCCCGGGCACGATGAAGCTCGTCTGCCGGGCCCGGCCGAGCAGGCCCTCGAGCTCGAAGCGGGCGTCCTTGGTGAAGATCTGCCGGTCGGGCCAGAACCTGACCCTGGTGCCGCTCTTGCCCTTGGCGACTCGCTTGCCCTTGCGGGTCAGGCCGCTCTGCGGGGTGAAGGCGGCCGCCGGGCCGTCGCCGTCGAACACCCCGGGCACGCCCCGGCGGAACGACATCCCCTGCTGGGCCGGCGAGCGGTCCACGTCGATGTCCATGCGACTCGAGAGCGCGTTGACGACCGAGAGGCCGACACCGTGCAGACCGCCGGTCGCGTTGTAGGAGCCACCACCGAACTTGCCGCCCGCGTGCAGCTTGGTCGCGACCACCTCGACGCCCGGAAGCCCGGTGCGGGGCTCCTTGTCGGTCGGGATGCCACGGCCGTCGTCGTAGACCTCGACCGAGCCGTCGGGGTGCATCGTCACCTCGACGTGGCCGGCGACACCCGCCAGCGCCTCGTCGACGCCGTTGTCGATGATCTCCCACAGGCAGTGCATGAGGCCGCGGGTATCGGTCGAGCCGATGTACATACCGGGACGCTTGCGCACCGCCTCCAAGCCCTCGAGGACGAGGAGGTGCGCGGCGTTGTAGGTGTTGTCAGAGATGATCGGCTCCTGCGTAACTGCGTGGTACCCGGGGTACTGCGTGGGGGTGTTTCTTGGATGAAATCTACCGTGCGACACGCCCGGGTCTCACGCAGGCACGCGGCAACCGGCCCATGCGCCATCGTGCGGCACATGTACGTCGTGATCGGTCCGTTACGTGGAACTTGCGGGTTTCGATGCACGAAATGGTCAGTCGACAGGTAAGAATGTCTGTCACGGACAGCGATGTCCCGCGGGGTAGGTCCGACCCGGATCCCCAACCCGGAGCGACAACTGCAAGGATTAGAGGTGCGGCGGCGGTAAGAGTTCGCGAGGAAACGCTAGCGATCTAGGGAATCTTCCAGGACTCACGTACGTTATCCCGGCGCAATCATGATTCAGAAATGAGGCCGATGTGACCACTGCCGTTGCCACCAGCTCGCCGCTCACGTCCGAGGACCGTTGCGACCGGTGCGGAGCGCAGGCCTACGTACGCGCGGAGCTCCACTCCGGCGGCGAACTGCTGTTCTGCGCCCACCACGCCCGCGAGCACGGTGAGAAGCTCAAGGAGATCGCGAGCTCGATCACCGACGAGACCCACAAGCTCACCGAGAAGAACTGACCCCACCCACCGACTCCCCGAAGGCCCGGACCACGACGGTCCGGGCCTTCGGCGTCTGCGGGGTGGCACGGGGCTAGGGTTCGCTCCGTGAGTCTCGTCGAAGTTCTCGTCGCGCTGGTCATCGCCTTCGGCATCGCCGGCATCATCGTCCCTGTCCTCCCCGGCGGAGCGCTGCTCGTCGCCGCCGCGATCCTCGGCTGGGCCATCTGGCTGGGAGAGTCCACCGGGTGGGTGATCTTCGGCATCTCGGCCGCCTTCATCGCCATCGGGCTGATCACCAAGTACGCCATCCCCGGCAAGCGCCTCAAGGACTCCGGGATGCCGCTGTCCACCCAGATCGTCGGCGCGGTCCTGGCCATCATCGGCTTCTTCGTGATCCCCGTCGTCGGCATCTTCGTCGGCTTCCCCGTCGGCGTCTTCCTCGCCGAGCTCCGCCGCCACGGCGGTGACCCAGGTGCCGCGTGGACCTCCACCTGGACCGCCCTGAAGGCGATGGGCCTGTTCATCCTCATCGACGCCACCGCCGCCACCTTCGCCACCATCACCTGGGTCGTGGGGGTCGTCATCACGCCGTAGTCGCCGGTCGGGATACCCGGTTAACCGGGTATCCCTGCACTTCTCAGGTGTTGCAATGCCCGAGAAGTGCAGGAAACACCCGAGAAGTCCGACCCCTGGGCCACTCCGGCGGGCACTTCTCCAGGTCGCTATAGTCGAGTTACTTAGTTTTCTAAGTCGACTCTGACGACCACATCCCTGGAGGCCTTCCGTGTCCATGCTCGAGGTCAGCGATGTACGCCTCGGCTATCTCGTCGACGGCGAGCCGCATCTCGCCGTCGGCGGGGTCTCGTTCTCCGTGCCACGCGGATCGACGACGATGCTGCTCGGTCCGTCGGGCTGCGGGAAGTCGACCATCCTGAAGGCAGCGGCCGGGTTCCTACGGCCCTGGTCGGGCACGATCACCGTCTCCGGCCGCACCTCGGTCACCACGCCCGGGCCGGACCGGGCGGTCGTCTTCCAGGAGTTCGACCAGCTCTTCCCGTGGCGGACCGTACGAGGCAACCTGGAGTTCCCGCTGCGCGCCAACGGACGCACCCGCGAGCAGGCCCGGGAGCGGGCCGACCGCTGGCTGACGACGATGGGGCTCGACCAGGCGGGGGCGCGTTATCCGCACCAGCTCTCGGGCGGGATGAAGCAGCGGGTCGCGATCGCCCGCGCGCTGGCACTCGAACCCGACGTACTCCTCATGGACGAGCCGTTCGGCGCCCTCGACGCCCAGACCCGTGATCGCCTGCAGCGCGAGCTCAAGCAGGTAGCCGCGGACACCGGCATCACCGTCCTCTTCGTCACCCACAGCATCGCCGAGGCGGTCTACGTCGGCGACCAGGTCGTCGTCCTCTCGACGCCCCCGTCACACGTCGTGGACACGCTCGACGTACGCGGCCTCGACGACCCCACCGATCCTGCCTTCGTCACCGCCCAGACCCGCCTGCGGTCCCTTCTCGCCGGCGACGGGGTCGACGGGTCCGGCGAGAGCGAGGCGGCAGCATGACCCAGACCGCTCCCCCGCCCACCACCTCCAGGACCACCGCCGACCTACCCGACGTCCTGCAGCGGAGACTGCCCCGCTGGGGCGACATCCCCACCGCCGTACGTCGCGGGCTGCTGCTCCTCGCCCTGCTGCTCGCCTGGGACCTCGGCGTCCGGTTCGGCGGGGTCAGCCCGCTCGTGCTCGTCGGGCCGCTCGACGTCGCGCAGGCGATGGTCGAGGGCGTACGCAGCGGCGCGCTGGTCGACTCGACCGTGCTGACCCTGCGCATCCTCGGCCAGGCGCTTGCCATCGGGATCGTGGCCGCCGCGGTGCTGACCACGCTCGCCACCTGGACGACGATCGGCGAGGACCTCCTCGTCCTGCTGACCTCGATGCTCAACCCGCTCCCGGCCGTCGCGATCCTGCCGCTGGCGATGCTGTGGTTCGGCATCAACACCACGGCTCTGATCGTGGTGATCGCCAACGCGGTGATCTGGCCGATCGCCATCAACGTCAGCCAGGGCTTCCGCACCGCCAACCCCACGGTGGTCGCGGTCGGGCGCAACATCGGGCTGCGCGGCGTACGCCTGGTCTGGTACGTCCTCGTCCCCGCCGCCCTCCCGCACACCGTCTCCGGCCTGAAGAGCGCCTGGGCGTTCGGCTGGCGCACGATCATCGCCGCCGAGCTGGTCTTCGGCGTCGCCGGCGAGGGCGGCGGCCTGGGCTACTTCATCAACAACGCCAAGACCTACCTGCACATCGCCGACGCCTTCGCCGGCCTGGTCACCATCGCGCTGATCGGGATCCTCTTCGACCTCGTCTTCAGCTGGCTCGAGCGCCGCACCGTCGTGCGCTGGGGCATGAAGACCGCCTGACACTCTCCGCCCACCCCACGTCAAGGAGCTCCACCATGTCCTATCGAGGTTCCCGCCGAGGATCGCGTCGCGGCGTACGCAGCCTGGCCGCGGTCTTCGCCGCCACCCTGCTCACCGGCGTACTCGCCGCCTGCGGCGCCGGCGCGGACGACGGACCGGCCGACTCGATCACGATCGGCTACCAGCCCGGCCTGGGGTACGCGACCCTGTTAATCATCAAGGAGCAGAAGACGCTCGAGAAGGCGCTGCCCGACACCGAGATCACCTGGCAGGAGCTCGACTCCGGTGGTGCGCTGCGCGACGCGGTCATCGCCGGTGACGTCCAGGTCGCCTCGATGGGCGCCTCGCCGTTCCTGGTCGGCGTCGATGCCGGCGTCGGCTGGAAGACGGTCGCCGCGATGAACCAGATGAACCTCCAGCTCATGGTCACCGACCCCGCGATCAAGTCGCTGAAGGACCTGCCGAAGGACGCCAAGATCGCCATGCCGGCGCCCGACTCGATCCAGTCGCTGCCGCTGCGCAAGGCCGCCGGTGAGCAGCTCGGCGACCCGCACGCCCTGGACAAGAACATCGTCGGCATGGGCCACCCCGACGGCCTCCAGGCGCTCGTCTCCGGCCAGATCGCCGGCCACCTCACCGCTCCGCCGTTCGTCGCCCAGGAGGCCGAGGCCGGCGCCCACCCGATCCTGAAGAGCTACGACCTCTTCGGTCGCACCACCTTCAACGCGATCTACGCCAAGCCCGACTTCCTCGACGCCAACCCCGACTTCACCAAGGCGTTCTACGCGGCCCTGAAGGAGTCCAACGCCCTGCTGAGCGACGACCCGGCGCAGGCCGCCAAGCTCCTCTCCGCCGAGTCCGAGGGCGAGCTCACCGCGGCCGAGGTCAAGACCCAGATCACCGACCCCGACGTCACCTGGTCCCTGACCCCCACCGGTTTCGGCGAGTTCGCCGACTTCATGGAGTCGGTCGAGATGATCAAGAAGGCCCCGGCCGCCGAGGACATCTACGTCGACAACGAGTTCAACGCCGACGCCAGCTGACCCCTCCCCGCCGAATCGGTAGTTCTGGCGCGCCGAGAATGCAGTTGTGGGCGACGAAGGTAGACCAACCGCTCGCTCTACCACCTCAAGGAGGCCGACCCCACCAGCTGGGTCGTCCCCAGGCTCGACACCCGGCCCAAGGCCGCGAT
>NZ_JBEORF010000047.1:0-39111 GCF_040302125.1 Nocardioides sp. NPDC127514
GCACCAAGGGCACCCTCGACCTCGAGGTCGCCGACAAGCTCCTCGCCAAGATCGACGAGATCGCCGAGATCTTCTGGGCGACCAAGAAGGCCTGAGCCTCTCAGTTCAGCCCGTACGCCACAGCCGCTCCGTTCACGGGGCGGCTGTGGTGCGTTAACGGCGCGGCGAGGCCGGTCTCGTTGCATAATCGTCGGGACTCCCACAGAAGGACTGATAAACCCAGATGCCCCAGGTCGAGCTGCGCCTTCCAGCAGAAGGCGCTTACGTCTCCGTGCTGCGTACGACCACCGCCGCGCTCGCCGCGCGCCTCGACTTCACGCTCGAGGACATCGAGGACCTGCGGATGGCGGTCAGCGAGGCTGCGGCGATCTGCCTGGAGTGCGCCGCGGACGCCGCTGACCTGGACGTCGTCTTCGACCTGGGCGAGGACACCATCGGAGTCACCGTGACCACGACCTGCGACGCCGAGGCGGAGATCGACGAGGAGAGCTTCGCCTGGCAGGTACTCACCACGCTGGCCAGGGAGGTCACCGCCACCCCTGACGGTGATCAGCTCAGGATTTCCCTGGTCGCGGGAGCGACCCCGCTTGGAGCCGCGCGCTGACATGGCGCAGGAGACGATTCGGTCGTCGAGGTCCAGGAGCACCAGCGAGGTGGATGACGCCCGCGCCCGCTCCCGCGAGCTCTTCAGGGCCCTCGCCGGGCCGGACCTGCCCGACGCGGAACGGACCGCCGCTCGCGACGAGCTGGTCCACCTCAACATGGCGCTGGTCGAATACTGCGCCTCCCAGTTCTACGGCCGCGGCGAGCCGCACGAGGACCTCGTCCAGGTCGGGGTCGTGGGCCTCCTCAACGCCGTGGACCGCTACGACCTCTCCCGTGACGTGGAGTTCTCGACGTACGCAGTGCCCACGATCCTCGGTGAGATCAAGCGCTACTTCCGCGACAGCCGGTGGGCCGTCAGCGTGCCGCGCCGTCTTCGGGACCTGCAGCAGAACCTCCGCGACGCCACCGCGGAGCTCTCCCAGGAGCTCGGCCGCTCCCCCACGGCCCGCGACCTCGCCACCCGCCTCGGGGTCAGCCTGGAGACCGTCGTCGAGGGCCTGGAGTCCAGCAATGCGTACGCAGCGCTCTCCCTCGACTCCGAGAGCGACGAGACCGCGCCGATGCTCGACTCGCTGACCGCCCACGACCTGCGCCTGGACGACGTCGAGGTGCGGGAGTCGATCAAGCCGGTGCTCGACAGCCTCTCCGCCCACGAGAAGCAGGTGCTGATGCTGAAGTTCTTCCGCAACAAGACCCAGACCGAGATCGCCGCCGAGCTCGGGGTCTCCCAGATGCAGGTCTCCCGGCTGCTCAACCGCTCGCTCGCCCAGCTCCGCAAGGCGCTGGAGGAGGACTAGGACCTAGCGCTCCTCGAGCGCGGCGATGCTCGGCGGCGCGAAGATGCCGACGAGGGCGACGACCGCGACCAGCGCCAGCCCGCCCGCGATCGCGAGATCGTCGCGGAGGTTCCAGGCCAGGCCGAGCACGATCAGCTGGACGAGCACCAGCGGTGCCCGCGCCCACGACTCCAGTCGCCAGAACATGGCAGCACACCAGCCGATGCCGGCGGCGCAGAGCAGGAAGAACAGCCCGCCCGCGATCGCGGTCGTGAGCGAGGCGGCATCGGGGATGCGTACGAACTCCAGCGCTCCCCACACCAGCATCGCCGCGGTCTCGACGCCTGCGGCGATCACGGTCAGCAGGAGGGTCCAGGGGCGATGCGGCGCGGTCACCTCAGCAGCCTAGAACCCTCGCCAAGCCTCAGAAAATCCGCAGTAGCATACACCACGGGATTTGCGGGTAACTCACCGCGTTACCGAATTGTCTAGCCCCAGGAAGACTGAGTGTTACGGTCCGGTGACGAACCAGACACTGGTTAGGGGTTGTTTCGGCGTCCATTTCTTGGAACTCTAGAGACCAGCACGCACGTGAAGACATTCACACATCCCCGCCACGTGCCGACTCGCAGGGTCTCGAACCACCAGGGCCTTGCCCATCCTACGTCAGAAAGAGGGTCTACCCAGCCATGGATTGGCGCCACCGTTCGGCTTGTCTCGATGAAGACCCGGAACTGTTCTTCCCCATCGGAAACACCGGTCCGGCCATCCTCCAGATCGAGGAAGCCAAGCAGGTCTGCCGGCGTTGCGACGTCCGGGAGCAGTGTCTTCAGTGGGCTCTTGAGGCCGGTCAGGACCACGGCGTGTGGGGTGGACTGAGCGAGGACGAGCGTCGTGCGCTGAAGCGCCGCAACGCTCGCTCCCGTGTCCGCACCGCCGTCTGACCAAGCCCTAGAGGCCAAAACCCCTAGCGTTCCACCTAGAGCTCCAACGGCAGCTCGACCGCAGCTCTCGCCCCATGGCCATCAGGCCGGGGCCCCAACGAGAGCCGGCCCCCGAGCTCGCCTTCGACGAGAGTCTTCACGATCGACAACCCCAAGTTTGTCGATGTGTCGAGACTGAACCCGTCGGGTAGTCCATGACCGTCATCCTCGATGGTCACCTGGAGATGCCCGGCGGGTTGCTGTCGTACGGACATCACGATCTTGCCGGTCTCGGGATCGCCCGGGCCGTTGCCGCGGTAGCCGTGCTCGACTGCGTTCTGCAGCAGCTCGGTGACGACCATCGCCATCGGCGTGGCCACCTCCGAGGGCAGCGACCCGAAGGATCCCTCCCGGCGCACCCGCACCGCGACGCCGACCGAGGTGACCTCTCCGACCATGGAGGCGAGCCGGTCGGCGATCTCGTCGAACTCGACGGTCTCCTCGACGGCCTGCTGCGAGAGGATCTCGTGGACCAGTGCGATGGATCCGACACGCCGTACGGCCTCGTTCAGCGCATCTTGTGCGACACCGGAGTCGACCCGGCGAGACTGCATACGGAGCAGCGCGGCCACAGTTTGTAGGTTGTTCTTCACTCGATGGTGGATCTCGCGGATCGTCGCGTCCTTGGTGACGAGCTCACGATCGCGTCGGCGCAGGTCGGTGACGTCGCGCAGCAGCACCAGCGCACCGATCGCCTCGCCACGTGGCCGCAGCGGGATCGAGCGCATGATGATCGCCATCACCCCGGTGTCGATCTCGGTGTCGCGGTGCGCCCGGCCGCCGAGGACGGCGCTCAGCGTCTCCTCGTCGGGGCGCTTGCGCGGCGGCACCAGGGCGCGGGTCATCCCGGCCAGGGACTGGCCGGCGAGGTCGCCGGAGAGCCCCAGCCGGCGGAAGACCGAGAGCGCGTTGGGGCTGGCGTAGTCGACGACGCCGTCGGCGTCCACTCGCACGAACCCGTCCCCCACCCGAGGGGTGTCGGTGTGGTCGCTGCGCTGACCCACCGCCGGGAAGTAGCCGTTGGCCACCATCTGGGTCAGGTCGGCGGCGGTCTGCAGGTAGGAGAGCTCGAGCTTCGAGGGCGTGCGTACGCCGAGCAGGTTGGTGTTGCGGCTCAGCACCGCGATGATCCGGCCGGCGCGGCGTACGGGGATGGTCTCGACCCGCACCGGGAGGTCGTCGCGCCACTCCGGGTCGCCCTCTCGGACGAGCCTGCCGGCGTCGACGGCATCGTCCAGGGTGGCGTGGCGCCCCTTCGGCACGAACATGCCCACGATGTCGTCCACATAAGCCGTGGGGCCGGTCGTGGGACGCATCTGACCGGCCGCCCAGAAGCCGTTCCCGGACTTGTCCGGAAGCCACAGCACCAGGTCGGCGAAGGAGAGGTCGGCCAGGATCTGCCAGTCGGCCATGAGCAGCTGAAGCCACTCGACATCATCGCTGTCGAGTTCGGTGTGGCTCTGGGCGAGCTCACTCAGGGTGGGCACGCGGACAGCGTAGATGTAGACCTTGGTAGGGCATTGCGCGGGTCGGTGGTCGGCGCGTGGCCGGGTTTGGCAGGATGTTCCCCATGTCGGAGGCGTACTGGCGGGAGGTCCATTCAACTGGTCTCGCCGTACCCACCGACCGGCCGCTGGGTGACCTCACCATCGAGCTCACCCGGATGCTCGGCGACCCGGATCCGGACGTACGCAGCGGGCTGGCCGTGCCGGCCCTGTCGACCTGGATCCAGCGCGGTGTCTACGACGACCTGCTCGGGGGCCTGGGCGACGGGATGGCGGCCGGCCTCGTGGTCGGTCTCGGCGACTCCGGCAACAACGGTGTCTTCCGCCGAGCCTCCTCGGTCGAGGCCCTGGCCCAGTGCATCGCCCGCGACAACGCCCGCTCGCTGGTGCGCGCGGAGAAGGTGCTGGAGTGGGGCGACCGGATCGCCACCTGGCTGCTGCGCGAGCGCGACCTGCGTGCCTTCGTTCCCGAGCGTGGCTGGGCGCACGCGGTGGCCCGCGGCGCCGACGCGCTCGGCACCCTGGCCGCCTCCGAGCACCTCGGCAAGCCCGAGCTGACGGTGATCCTCGACGTGGTCGCCGACCGGGTGCTCGCCCGGGGGGACACCATCTACGCTCACGGCGAGCCCGACCGGCTGGCGGCAGCCACGATGTCCGTGCTGCGCCGCAACCTGGTCCCGCTCAACATCATGGAGCCGTGGATCAACCGGATCGTCACCGTCGCCACCGCCACCCCGGAGACGCCCGACCGCGACCCGTTCCTGCTCACCGGCAACGCCGAGGCGTTCCTGCGTGCCCTCTACATCCAGCTCGCGCTCAGCAACGACATCCCGCAGATCCGCGGCGACCTGCTGCTGGTCGTCGTCGCCGCGCTGAAGAAGTCGAACGCCACCTACCTGACGTGACTGCGGGTCGAGATTCGCCCTCCCGCACCTGGGTTTGAGAGACTGTGCCGAGGCCCCTCGGGGTCTACGTACCCCAATGGAGGAGATCATCATGGGCAAGACTGGCCGCAAGCGCCGCGCGCGCCGCAAGAAGGGCGCGAACCACGGCAAGCGCCCCAACAGCTGACCACAGCTGTAAAAGACGTGAGAGCCCCAGCCGATTCGGCTGGGGCTCTCGTCGCGTCTATGGCCCGATGATGCGGGCCGTCAGGACCTCGTGCGGAGCTCCTGGATCTGGACCATGATCTTCGCGCGCAGGTCGCCGGGGGCGACCTCGGTGCACGAGCGCGCCACGACCGCCTTGACGATGCGCTGCTGGTCGTACGTCTCCAGGCAGGGGTTGCACGTCTGCAGGTGGTGCTTGACCTGGTCGGCGTCCGCCGCGGTCAGCTCGTTGTCGATCAGGAAGACGATCTGCTCGAGGAAGTCCGCGCAGTCGGTCGGTGACGCGTCATGTTTGTGGGCACTCATGACGCACCTCCACGAGCGCCGGTGAGGTCGTTGGTGCGGACGTAGTCCGAGAGAAGATCGCGCAGCTGGCGCCGGCCGCGGTGAAGCCGCGACATCACGGTGCCGATCGGGGTTTCCATGATCTCGGCGATCTCCTTGTAGGCGAATCCCTCGACGTCGGCGAGGTAGACAGCGAGCCGGAACTCCTCCGGGAGGCGCTGCAGCGCGTCCTTCACCTGGGAGTCGGGCAGGTGCTCGAGCGCCTCCATCTCCGCGGACTTCAGGCCGGTCGAGCTGTGCGACTCGGCCCGCGCCAGCTGCCAGTCCTCGACGTCCTCGGACATCGACTGCTGCGGCTGGCGCTGCTTCTTGCGGTAGGTGTTGATGAAGGTGTTCGTGAGGATGCGGTAGAGCCAGGCCTTCAGGTTGGTGCCGGGCTTGAACTGATGGAAGGAGGAGTAGGCCTTGGCGAACGTCTCCTGCACCAGGTCTTCCGCATCGGACGGGTTGCGGGTCATCCGCATCGCCGCCGAGTAGAGCTGGTCGAGGAAGGGCAGCGCGTCCCGCTCGAAGCGCAGCGCGCGCTCCTCGGGTGTCTCGGTGGCCAGGTCGACGACCTCATCGTTGTTGTCGCTCATCACGTCCCAGGGTACGCGCGCGACCATCGGGGCGCTCATCGGCGACATATTTGCCACCGGGCGTTCGAGCAGAATGGTCATGTTGCGTGAACGCCGCGACGGCCGCCAAACATTCCCTGCTGTCCGCGGACCCGGCCGACCGCTGCGTCAGGACGTCTGCAGGACGAACATGCTCCATGAGGCCGGCGGCAGCTCGGCCTCGAGCGCGCCACCCACGACCTTCGCCGAGTCGTACGCCTTCGGCACCACCCGGTCGGGATCCTCCATGCTGTTCACCGCGAACAGGTCCTCGCCACCGAGGACCACCGCGTCGACCAGCTCGACGTCGCCGAAGTAGCGCACGTCGGTGGAGAAGGCCATGGCCTCCGACGGATGCCGGTTGACGACGAACACCGCCACACTGCCGTTCTCCGGATCGTGGGTCGCCACGGCGTCGAGGACGGAGACGTCGCCGTGCTTGGCGGTCGCCATCGTCGGCGCGACCACCCGCGGCTCGAGGACCTCACCCTGCGCGAACCGGGCAGTCAGCGAGAACGGGTGGAAGATCGACTGTCGCCACGCCGGCCCGCCGGGCTCGCACCTGATCGAGCCGATGGTGTTGACCAGCTGGGCCTGGCAGGCGGCGGTCACCCGGTCGCTGTGCTTGAGCAGCGTGATGAGCAGAGAGCCGACGACGACGGCGTCGAGCGCCGTGTACGCGTCCTCGCTGAGCCGAGGCGCGGAGGTCCACTCCTCCGGCATGCCCTCCTGCTGGAACTTCTTCAGGTACCAGACGTTCCACTCGTCGAAGGAGATGTTGATCCGCTTCGGGGAGGAGAGCTTCGCCCCGATGTGGTCGGCGGTCGCGACGACCTCCCGGATGAAGAGGTCCATGTCGACCGACGAGGCGAGGAAGCTTGCGACGTCGTCCCCCTCGAGCTCGTAGTAGGCGTGCGCCGAGACGAAGTCGACCACGTCGTAGGCGTGCTCGAGCACCGTCGCCTCCCACGCACCGAAGGTCGGCATCGAACGACCTGAGCTGCCGCAGGCGACCAGCTCGAGGTCGGCGTCGTACTGACGCATGCCGCTGGCCACCTCCTTGGCCAGGCGGCCGTACTCCTCGGCCGTCTTGTGGCCCAGCTGCCAGGGGCCGTCCATCTCGTTGCCGAGACACCACATCCGGATGCCGTACGGCTCGGTGGCGCCGTGCGCGATACGACGCTCGGACAGCTCGGTCCCGCCGGGGTGGTTGGCGTACTCGAGCAGCTCGAGTGCCTCCGGCAGGCCGCGCGTACCCAGGTTCACCGCCATGATGGGCTCGATGGCGGCCTTCCTCGCCCAGGTCATGAACTCGTCGAGACCGAACGCGTTGGTCTCGATGGTCCGCCACGCCGGGTCCAGGCGGGTAGGCCGCTGGTCGCGCGGCCCCACTCCGTCCTCCCACTGGTATCCGGAGACGAAGTTGCCTCCGGGGTAGCGAACAGCGGTCACCCCGAGCTCCCGTACGAGATCCAGTACGTCACCTCGCAGGCCGTCGCCGTCCGCCGTCGGATGCCCCGGCTCGAAGATGCCGCCGTAGACGCAGCGCCCCATGTGCTCCACGAACGACCCGAAGATCCTCCTGTTGACGGGGGCGACGGTGAACGCCGGATCGATCGCGAGCTTGCCGTTCTCCATGGGTTCCTCTCTCTGGTCCGGGGCAGCGTCTACTTGAGCTGGTTCTCCAGATCGGCCTGCGCCTGGTCCAGCGCCTGCTTGGCCGGGACACCGTCCCCGAAGATCTGGTTGTACGTGCTGGTCGTGAACACCTCGTCGACCTTGGGCAGGTTCGGGTCCGCGAAGGACTCGAAGTGGCCGATGTCGCCCTTGACCTGGTTGAGCACGTCGAAGAGGTTGGTCCGGAAGTACTTGTTGTACTTGTTCTCCGGGTTGTGGGTGACCTCCTTGTCCTCCCACACCGACATGTTCACCGGGTCGAAGCCGAGCTCCTCCCAGACGGCGACGTTGGCCTCCGGCGACAGCTTCGCGAAGGCGAGCCACTCCATGGCGAACTCCTTGTCCGGGGAGCTGTCGATCACCGCGGTGCCGGTGCCGCCGCCACCGATCGTGGCGACCTCACCGCCCTCGATGACCGGCGCCGGCGCGATCGCGACGTCGCCGGCAAGGTCGGGCATGTAGTCGACGAACCGGGAGGTGTACCAGGCCGGGTAGACGACGGCCGCGTACTCGCCGTTGTTGATGGGGCCGTAGGCCTCCTCGATGTCCGGGCTACCGCCCGGAATAGTCGAGAGCGCGCCGGCCTTCTGCATCTCCTGCAGCAGCTCGACCGCCTCCACGACCTCCGGGCTGTTCACGGTGACGTTGCCGTCCTCGTCGAACAGGTTGCCGCCGAGCTGCGCCATGACCAGCGGCTGCATGATGTTGGTGTCGGTGCTGGCGATGCCGAACGCCTTGCCGGTCGCCTTGTTGTACTTGGCGCCGGCCGCCTTGAAGTCGTCCCAGGTCTCGATGGTCGTGTAGTCGACCCCTGCCTTCTCCAGCAGCGGGACGTTGTAGAAGGCCACCTGAGCTCCGACGTGGGTCGGATAGCCGAGCTGCTTCCCCTCCCGGTTGTAGAGGTCCATCCGGGCCTGCACGATGTCGTCCTGGTACGGCTCGGCGGCCTCGGACAGCTCCGCCAGCGGCGTACGCCCGTCCTCGGTGACGAAGTTGGAGAACTTGTTCACCTCGATGTCCACGACGTCCGGGAGCCCCTTGCCGGAGTTCACCGCCAGCTGGAGCTTGTTGTGCATCTCGTCGTACGGGAAGACGGTGACGTCGAGCTTGATCTCCTTGTCGGGGTTCTTCTCGTTCCACTGCTCGGCCATCGCCTCGTAGTAGGTGCCGTGCAGCTCGGCGAACACCCACATGTCGATGCTGGTGCGGCCCTGAGCGTCAGGTCCGCCTTCGTCCTCGGAGCCGCCGCCGCAGGCGCTCAGCGCGAGCGTCGCGGCGAGTCCTGCGGCGAGGAACGAGGTGATTCTCCGCGTTGTCGTCATGGTTTCTCTCCATCTGTGAGGTTGTGCAAGGGGTCACCCCTTGAGCGCCCCGGCCGTCATCCCTGCGACGAAGAACCGCTGGAAGAGCAGGAACAGCACCAGGATGGGAAGGAGCGAGAACATGGACCCGATGATGAGCAGCTCGTAGTTGTTCTCATGCGGGGTCAGCAGGGTGTTGAGCCCGATCGGGAGGGTGAACTTCGACTCCGAGCGCAGCACCAGCAGCGGCCAGAGGAAGTTGTTCCAGATGATCATCCCGTTGAGGATGGCCATCGCCGCGAACGCCGGTTTCGCCACCGGCACCACGATCTTGAAGAAGATGCCGAACTCCGTGGCGCCGTCCATGCGGCCCGCCTCGAGCAGATCCTTCGGGATGCCGAGGAAGTACTGCCGGAAGTAGAAGATCGTCACCGAAGCGGCCAGGAACGGCAGCACGATCACCGAGTAGGAGTCGGCCAGGCCGACGTCGTTCACCAGCACGTACAGCGGGAGCATCATGATCTCGAACGGCACGGCCATGAGCAGCAGCACGGCGATGAACAGCGCGGTCTTGCCCTTGAAATCGTAGACCGCGAAGCCGTACGCCACGAACGAGCTGACCAACAGCGTCCCGGCCACCTGCGCGACGGTGAGCAGGATCGAGTTGGCGAACCAGCGGAAGTACGGCCCGGAGTCGGTGAAGAGCATCACGTAGTTGTCCAGCGACAGCGAGCCGAGGTCGATGTCGAAGGAGAGCCCCCGCCGGATGACGTCGTTGCCGTCCTGGAACGTCGCCACGAACATGATCAGCAGCGGAGCGAGCACGACAAGGGTCAGCACCAACAGGATGATCGTCATCAGGAGCGCGGTCTGGATCGAACCGTGGATCCAGTACGGCAGCTGGACCCTGGTCCGCGCGGTCGGCTCGGCGCTCATCGGGCGCTCTCCTTCTTGAAGGTTCCGCTGAGCGTGAGGAACGTGAGGTTGATGGTCATGATGACCACGAGCAGCACGACACCGACCGCGGAGGCGAAGCCCAGGTCGTTCTGCTCGATCCCGCGCCGGTAGAGGTAGCCGATCACCGTCAGCCCCTGGTCGTTGGGCGAGGAGTTGCCGCGGTAGAGCATGAAGCTCTCCAGGAACATCGCCAGACCGCCGTACACGCTGATGGTCGTGACGTAGACGATGGTCGGCTTCAGGTTGGGCAGGGTGATGTGGAAGAACTGCTGCAGCTTGCTGGCCCCGTCGATGGTCGCGGCCTCGTAGTACTCCTCCGGGATGGCCTGCATGCCGGCGAGGAAGTAGAGGATGTTGACGCCGGTCCAGCGCCACATCGCCAGTGCCAGCAGGGCGATCAGCCCGCCGGTGTCGATGCGCAGCCATCGGACCGGCTCGAGGCCGAAGACCCCGACGATCTGGTTCATCAGTCCGGTGCCGGTCTCGGCGAACATCAGCCGGAAGATGATTCCGGCGACGACGACAGAGGTCAGCGCCGGCACGAACATCGAGGCCTTGAAGACCGCCTTGACGCGCGGGCTGCCGATCTTGGAGTTGATGAGCGCGGCCAGCACCAGCGGGATCGGGATCAGGAGCGCGATGGTCAGCACCATGTAGCGGGCACTGTTGAACATCGCCTTCCAGAAGAGCCGGTCCTCCCAGAGCCGCTGATAGTTGTCCAGACCGATGAAGGCGGCCTGCCCGAACACCACCTCCTGGGTGCTCAGCAGGAAGGTACGAACGAGCGGGATCATCCAGAAGGCGAGCAGCGTGATCACGAACGGCGCGATGAAGAGGTAGGGCGCCGCCCTCTGCGAGTACAGCAGCCGCCGGAGAACGACCATCTGAAGACTCCTCTTCGCTGAGGTATCCAACGCGCGTGGGGCATCGAACCACCACCGGTTTACGACGATGCACGCCTCTCACCAGCGGATTTACTACGTGGTAATCAGCGCATATCCTTGTCCTGCGCTCAGACCCTGTCAAGACCCGAACGTGACATTCGCCACACGGAGTGTGCGAAAGGGCAGCCGGGGGCCGACGCAAAATGGCGATGTAGGCTGCCCCCTGACCTGGGGGCACGAGGGAACACGAGGCGACGATGGCTGTGACGATGCGCGAAGTCGCGGCCATTGCCCGTGTCTCGCCCAAGACCGTGTCCAACGTGGTGAACGACCATCCGAACGTGCACCCGGACACGCGTGCCCGCGTGCAGAAGGCGATCGCCGAGCTGGGCTACCGGCCGAACCATTCCGCACGCGGCCTGCGCTCCGGCCGCACCGGTGTCATCGGCCTGGCGGTGCCGGAGCTGCGACAGGCCTACTTCGCGGAGCTGGCCGATGCGGTCATCGCGGCTGCGGCCAAGCGCGGACTGAGCGTCATCGTCGGGCAGCTCGGAGGCGACCGCGAGCACGAGATCGAGCTCCTCACCCATGGGCTCCCCCAGACCGACGGCCTGCTCTTCAGCCCCGAGCGACTCGGCACCGAGGACCGCGACCTGTTGGCGTACGTCGATTTCCCGATGGTCATGCTGGGAGAGTGGATCTTCGGCGGACCCACCGACCACGTGACGATGCACAACATCAGCGCGGCCCGGGCAGCTGTCGAGCACCTGATCTCGCTGGGGCGCCGGCGGATCGCCGTCATCGGCGCCCATCCCGAGGACGAGACCCGGGTGATGGGGCCCTCGAACCTGCGGATCCAGGGCTACCGGGAGGCTCTGGCGGCTGCCGGGATCGAGCACGACCCCCGACTCGAGCGGGTCGTCGCGCCCTGGCATCCGGAGGACGGCGCCGACGCGGCGCGGCAGCTCATCGAGTCAGGGCTGGAGTTCGACGCCATCTTCACCCTGACCGACTCCCTCGGGCTGGGTGCGCTCCGGGCTCTCGGTGAAGCGGGGCGCGTCGTGCCCGACGATGTGGCCGTGATCGGCTTCGACAACATCACCATCAGCCACCTCACCGTCCCTTCGCTCTCCAGCATCGACCCCGGCCGTGCGGAGATCGCGGAGACGGCGGTCAGCATGCTCGTCGAGCGCATCGAGTGGGGTGCAGGGTCGTCGCGGCCGGCACGGCTGCACAAGGCTGCCTTCGACGTCATCGTGCGGGAGTCTTCCGGCGGGACCGCCTCCGGGCCCGCCAAGGCCTCGTCGAGGCAGTCCGGCGCGACCCCTCAGAGACTCAACGGTTGAGCCACGCGAAGGGCTCCTTCCCGACCTCCACCCGGTTGGTGAGCCTGCCGACCTCAGCGACCTCGATCTCCACCATGTCGCCGGGCTCAAGGCTGAAGCCCATGTCGGGGACGATCCCGGTGCCCGTGGCCAGCGCCGCACCGTCGGGAAAGTCGTTGGCCGCGAACAGGTGGTCGACGAGCTGCTGGATCGGACGTACGAGCCGGCTGGACGATGTCTCCGCCGCGACGACCTCGTGCTCACCCCGGCGGACCACCAAGGTGATGGCGAGGGCGGTGGCGTCAGGGACCTCCCACACGGGCCTGATGCCGGCCGCGAGCGCTGCTGCGCCTGCGTACACCTTGGCCTGGGGCAGGTAGAGCGGGTTCTCGCCCTCGATCGAGCGGGAGCTCATGTCGTTGCAGACCGTGTAGCCGATGATCTCGGCGTGGGCGTTGATCACGACGGCCAGCTCCGGCTCGGGTACGTCGTGGCCGGAGTCGGCCCGGATGCCGACCGGCTCGCCGTCGGTGACCAGGCGCCAGGCCGGCGCCTTCGGGAACAGCTCGGGGCGTTGCGCGGAGTAGACCTTGTCGTAGACCGACTGCTCGGCGCTCTCCTCCATCCGGGCACTGCGCGAGCGGGCATAGGTGACGCCCGCGCACCACAGCTCGGTCCTCCCGTCCAGCGGAGCGAGCAGACGTACGGACGCGACCGGGACCGGCGCCGCGGAGGCGGACTCCACGGTGGCCCGCAGCTCGTCGTGCGGCATCGCGAGGAGATCCGCCATGGATCCGACACCGCTCACCGGGGCGATCGAGTCGTCCCTGCGTACGCCGACCTGCGGGCCGTTCCCGCTGTCGTACCGGACAAGGTGCATCGGCTGCTCCTCAGTGGTTGTCGCGTGGGGTGCCCTTGGTCTGCGCCACGCGCTGATACTTCACCGCAGGCTCCAGGACCATGCCGTCGGCGAGCTGGCCGCCCATGGACCGCTGGATCTCCTGCCACGGGGTCTGCGACTCCGGCACCGCGAACTCACCGACCGCCTCGCGCCGCGCGGCCAGCTCCTCGTCCGAGACCAGCATGTCCGCCCGTCCGGTGTCGAGGTCGATCCGGACACGATCGCCGGTACGCAGCAGCGCCAGGCCTCCTCCGGCGGCGGCCTCGGGCGAGGCGTTGAGGATCGAGGGCGACCCCGACGTGCCGGACTGGCGACCGTCGCCCACGCACGGCAGCGAGTGCACGCCCCGCTCGATGAGTGCGGCGGGAGGCTGCATGTTGACGACCTCGGCCGAGCCGGGATAGCCGATCGGGCCGACACCCCGGATGAACAGGATGCACCCCTCGTCGATCTGGAGCGAGGGGTCGTCGATGCGCGCGTGGTAGTCCTCGGGCCCTTCGAAGACGATCGCGCGACCCTCGAACGTGTTGGGGTGCTCGGGGTCCGAGAGGTAGCGCTCCCGGAACTCGTCCGAGATCACGCTGGTCTTCATGATCGCGCTGTCGAACAGGTTCCCCGTCATCACGATGAAGCCGGCCTGCTCCACGAGCGGGTCGTCGAAGCAGCGGATCACCTCGGCGTCCTCGCTCGCCGTGTCGCGGCAGTTCTCGCCGATGGTCCGTCCGTTGACCGTGAGCGCATCCTCGTGGATCAGCCCGTGACGCATCAGCTCGTGGACGACGGCCGGCACCCCGCCCGCGCGGTGGAACTCCTCGCCCAGGAACCTGCCGGCGGGCTGCATGTCGACCAGGAGCGGGATCCGATGCCCGATCGTCTCCCACTCCTCGATGCCGAGGTCGACCCCGATGTGCCTGGCGATCGCGTTGATGTGGATCGGAGCGTTGGTGGAGCCTCCGATCGCCGAGTTCACGACGATCGCGTTCTCGAACGCATCCCTCGTCAGGACGTCGGAGGGTTTCAGGTCCTCGTGCACCATCTCGACGATGCGCCTGCCCGTCAGGTAGGCCACCCGACCGCGGTCACGGTGCGGAGCCGGGATCGCGGCTGAGCCGGGCAGGCTCATCCCGAGGGTTTCGGCGAGGCTGTTCATCGTGGCAGCGGTGCCCATGGTGTTGCAGTGGCCGGGCGAGGGCGCAGAGGAGGCGATCAGCTCGGTGAACTCCGCCTCGTCGATCTCCCCCGCCGCGAGCATCTCGCGCGCCTTCCAGATGATCGTGCCCGAGCCGATGCGCTCGCCCTTGAGCCAGCCGTTGAGCATCGGCCCGCCCGAGAGCACGATCGCCGGGATGTTCACCGTGGCCGCCGCCATCACGCACGCCGGCGTGGTCTTGTCGCACCCCGTCGTCAGCACCACCCCGTCGAGGGGATAGCCGTAGAGGATCTCCACCAGACCGAGGTAGGCGAGGTTGCGGTCCAGCGCCGCCGTCGGTCGCTTCCCCATCTCATGGATCGGATGCACCGGGAACTCGAACGCGATCCCACCCATCTCCCGGATCCCGTCGCGTACGCGCTGCGCCAGCCCGAGGTGGTGCCGGTTGCAGGGCGACAGGTCCGAGCCGGTCTGCGCGATGCCGATCACCGGCTTGCCCGACTGGAGCTCCTCGCGCGTCACGCCCCAGTTCATGTAGCGCTCGATGTAGAGCGCCGTCATCGCGGGATTGTCCGGGTTGTCGAACCAGTCTCGGCTGCGCAGGCGAGGGGCGTTTACCACGTTGTAAACCCTAGCGCCGCCTCGCCCGGCCCGCCATGGAGATCTGTCTAGGTGATGACCTCGCGGACCAGCCATTCCAGCGTGGACTCGACCAGGATCGCGTCGGCGTCGGCCTGCGTGATCGGGCCACGCTTGCCGACGACGAGGGAATGGTCGGCGCCCGGGATCGGGGTGACCTCGATCCCCTCCGGGAACTCCTCCGGTTTGCCGAACCTGTCTCGGGTGCCTTGCAGCACCAGCGTCGGCACCCTGGATTCCAGCAGCTCGTAGGCACGCGAGATGCCCGGCTTGGCGATCGGGTGCAGCGGGAAGGCCAGGCAGAGCGCCCCCGCGGCGCCGAAGCCTCGTGCCGTACGGACCGCCGAGCGGGCCCCGGCGGAGCGGCCTCCGACCACCAGCGGGGTGCGCACCCGCATCCAGTTGGCGGCCAGGGTCAGCGCCGCGTCGAGGGACTTGGGCGGGGTGGCCACCGGCTTCCCCTTGACCCGCCAGGGCTGCTCGAAGCGGACCACGGTGATCCCCTGGGCCGGGAGCGCGTCGTTGAGCGCCATCAGGTCGTGGGTGTCGATGCCGTTGCCGGCGCCGTGGGAGAGCAGCAGGGTCGCCTGTGGTCGCCGCGCCCGGCGGGTGTAGAGCCGCCCCTGTCCGTAGGGCGTGTCGATCATCTGCGTCGTGGTTCCACCCATGTCATCCCCAGGCTTCCTCGATCGGCAGCGGCTCGACGAGCTCGCGGCCGTTGTTGCGTACGTTGCTCACCAGCGTCGAGACCGGGTAGGCCTCCAGCCGGCCGGGCGCCGCCGGGGTCAGCAGCTCCAGATCGCCCGGACGGGTCGGGTCGAGCCACTCGTCCCAGCGATCACGCTCGACCATGAGCGGCATCCGGTCGTGGATCCGCCCCAGGGAGTCCTCCGCCTCGGTGGTGATCACCGTGCAGCTCCACAGCCACCGGCCGGGGTCGTCCTCGGCCTTGGCGGGGTCGGGCCACAGCTCGTAGAGCCCGGCCATCGCCAGCACTCCCCCGTCCTTGGGGGTGATGAAGTAGGGCTGCTTGCGAGGCTTGCCCTTCGCGTCCTTGGCCTCGGTGGCGTACCACTCGAAGTAGCCGTCGGCCGGCAGCAGGCAGCGGCGCTTGGCGAAGGCCCGGCGATAGGCGGGCTTCTCGCCCACCGTCTCCATCCGGGCGTTGATCATCCGGTTGCCGATCTTGACGTCCTTGGCCCAGGACGGGACCAGGCCCCAACGTACGGAACGGAGCTGGCGCTCGCTGGACGCGTCCTCGTCGTCACGCGGCGGGCGCTCGAGGACGGCATAGACATCGTCGGTCGGGGCTACGTTGTAGCTCTCGGTGAGCGGCTCCTGCAGGCGCAGCTCATCGATCTCGAACTCCTCGGCCAGCTCGTCGGGTTGGCGGCTGGACGCGTAACGACCGCACATACGTTCACCTTAGCGCCGGGTGCCGGTGGTGTTCGGAGGTATTTCTAGGCTCCGCGGGCGAGCTCGTCGAGCAGGAAGCCTGCTGACCTGTCGTTGTCCGGGAGTCCTTCGATCCAGATCCGGTCGGCGCTGTGCTCGACCATCCGCTTGAGGAGCCCGAGTCGTTTGACCAGCGTCTCGTCACGCGGGGCGACCACCACCATCCGGCTGTGGCCGACCTGTCCGACGGCGGCCGCGGTCGCGAAGACGGTGCGGGCGGTCTGGCCGAGCAGCGACATCCGGCGGGCGGTGGCGATGCTGTCGGTCTTCCCGCCGGGGGCTCCCGGGAGGTGGGCGTCGGTGACGACCAGCGCGTGGCTGCGCGCCGTGGCATCCCGGTAGAGGTCCGAGATGCGTTCCCGCAGGTGCGCGAGGGTGGCGAGGCCGGTGAGCGGGTCGGCGCAGGAGATCGTGTGCAGGTAGCCCAGCGTCGCCTCGCTCCAGGCGACGGACAGCGCGTGCACCTCGACGAAGGCCGGGTCGCGATCCTCCATGGCCTGGGTGGTCATCCGAAGGTCCTCGAGGCACTCCCCGAGGGACACACCTGACTCGGCGAGGTCGTGGCCGGCGACCCAGCAGGCCTCGGCGACGTAGTTGCTGCGCTCGATGAGCGCCTCCGCGACGGCCTCGAACCGCGGCGGGAGCGCCGCACGCTGCTCGTCGGAGAGCTCTGTGATCTCAGGCGAGGTGGATGCAGGCGCACGCCGACCTCGGGAAAACAGCCGCACAACTCACCTCTTTTCTCGTGTTTCCTGGCGTTGGTGTCGTTCCTTGTCCGAAGTTGCTGGGTCATCGATACAGTGGTGCGCGCGCTGAACTACCGCGTGCCCACATGGACTTGACGTACGAAATCGGCAACCATGACGCGGTAGCGACCCACATTTTCTGGGTTTTCGCGAAACTTGTTGTCAGATCCGGGGAGGGGCGTGACGTGCGGGCTTCAGCAGTCGTTAGCACAACGCATGTCTCCCGTCGGCGCAAGCCGCGTCATACCTCCGTCCTTCTAACGTCTCTGGTGCTGTGAGCGAATCGACCCCCACCTCTCTCCCTACCCTCGACGCCCCTGGCGACGCCGAGCTGATCACCGCTGTCCGCGGCGGTGACCTGGATGCGTACGGGACGCTGTTCGAGCGCCATGTCGAGGCCGCCCGCCGCCTGGCCCGTCAGCTGGTGTCGCCCGGCGACGCCGACGACCTCGTCTCCGAGGCGTTCGCCAAGGTGCTCAACGTGCTGCAGAGGGGCGGTGGCCCGGACCTGGCGTTCCGCGCCTACCTGCTGACGTCGCTGCGCCGTCTTCACGTGGACAAGATCCGTGCCGCCTCGAAGCTGACCACCACCGACGACCTGACTCCGTTCGACCCGGGCGTGCCGTTCGAGGACACCGCTGTGTCGGGCTTCGACAACCAGGCCGCCGCGAAGGCGTTCCAGCAGCTTCCGGAGCGCTGGCAGCAGGTGCTGTGGCACACCGAGGTCGAGGGCCAGAAGCCGGCCGAGATCGCGCCGATGCTCGGCATGTCGGCCAACTCGGTCTCGGCGCTCGCCTACCGGGCTCGCGAGGGCCTGAAGCAGGCGTTCATCTCGATGCACGCTCAGGACGCCGGTGAGGAGGCCTGCGCCACCACGCGCGCCAACCTGGGTGCCTACATCCGCAACGGCCTGTCCAAGCGTGACTCGACGAAGGTCGACGACCACCTCCAGGACTGCCGCCCGTGCACCGCGATCTACCTCGAGCTCACCGAGGTCAACTCCGGGATGGGCGCTTGGCTCGCTCCGGCTCTGCTCGGCGCCGCGGGCGCGGGCTACCTCGCCGTCGGAAGCGGCGTCGCCGCCAAGGGTGGCGTGGTGCTCTTCTTCGGGCGGGTCAGGGACTGGGTGCTGGGCGATCCCGTGGGACGTACGGTCGGTGCGGGTGCCGGTGTCGCGGCTGCTGCGGCCGTGGCCGCAGGGCTCGCGCTCACCGGCGGTGAACCGGCCCCGAAGGTGCCGGCCGCCGACGAGCCCGCTGCGGAGGCGCCCGCTGCCGCCGATCCTGCCCCCGCGGCTCCTCCCGCCGCGCCGCCCGCGGCCCCGCCCGCAGATCAGCCCGCAGCCCCGCCGGCCGCACCTCCCGCTGACCAACCCGCCGACCAGCCGGCCGACCCGCCGGCCGACACCGCCCCGGCCCAGACCCAGGAGGCGCCGGTCATCACCTCGCCCCTGCCCGAGGTGCAGGTCGCTCCGGGTGGCAAGGCGGTCATCGACCTGACCCAGGGCGCCACCGACGCCAACGGCGACTCGCTCTCGGTCAAGGAGGCCAACGTCCGTGCCCCTGCCCACGGCGCCGTCACCGTGGGCGGCACCTCGACGTCGGGTGGCGGCAAGGGACGCGGCCCCAGCGGCGCGATCTTCGGTGGTCTGCGGATGGCCGGGGAGCCGGTCACGACCGTCACCTACGAGGCCGAGAAGGGCTGGCGTGGGACGGACACGATCGAGTACGTCCTCACCGACGGCAACGGCGGCGAGGTCGCTGGCACCGTCGACGTGACCACGCCCAACGCCGACCCCAAGGCCGTCGGCGACGCCGCGACCCTGACCAGGACTCCCGGGTCGAACGGCAACGGTCAGGGCAACAACGGCAACGGAAACGGCAACCAGCCGTCGACGGCGCAGGGGACCATCGACGTACTCGCCAACGACACCGACGACAACGGCGACACCCTCGACCTGGTCGAGATCGTGGACCAGCCCGCGCACGGCACGGCCGAGATCGTAGACGGCGAGGTCGTCTACACGATGACCGCCGGCTACGACGGGGCCGGCGACACCTTCACCTATCAGATCTCGGACGGCCACGGCGGCAAGGACGTCGGTGCTGTGGAGGTGACCTTCGAGGAAGCTCCGAAGCACGACCCAAAAGTCGAGGTTAGCGCCACCCAGCAGGGCGGCGGGTTCGGTGCGTCGTTCCTCGGTCTGTCCGGGTGGGCGAGCTACGTGGCCGCGACCGCAGAGGTCACCGGCCTCCCCGAGGCCGCGGCCGGTCGGTCGACCAAGCTCGTGATCACGGTGACGGGCATGGAGCCGGCCTACCTCGGCTGGCAGGCCTGCGGCACCTTCGCTCCCCCGCCGACGGGCAGCACGTATTCGTACGAGTGCGAGCTGACGGGTGACGGCACAGCGGCACACGTCGACTTCATCCCGCGAGCGGGCGAGACGTGGACCTTCGACGCCCGCATCGTCCCGGAGGGTTACGAGGACGGCGACGCGAGCAACAATCACGACAGCATCTCCGGTTCCACAGCCCCGGAGCCCACGCCGACCCCGACGCCCTCTCCCACCGAGACCCCGGACGTCCCGCAGGTGCCTACGCCACCGACGACCCCGGACGTCCCTCAGGTGCCCACACCACCGACCACTCCGGACGTCCCTCAGGTGCCGACTCCGTCCTCGGACCTGCCCAGCGACCCGGGCACTCCGAGCGAGAGTCCCTCGCTGCCCGAAGGCCCGGAGGAGCCCAGCGACAGCGCCGACCCGGACGAGGAGCCCGAGGTCGAGCGCGGCGCCGCGACCGGCGGTCTGACCTGGGAGGGTTTCCTGAAGGCGCTCGGGATCGAGTGATTTCATCCCCGGTGACCGACGGCCGCCTCTGCTCGCGGAACCTCTAAAGTTGGACCTGTGACTACCACGAGCGACCGTGCCGCCGACCCTGCCAACGGACCGGCCGACCCCTGGCCGGCGCCCCGCGCGCACGGTCCGGTGATGGCGACGGTGTCGCTGCCGGGGAGCAAGTCGCTCACCAACCGGGCGCTGGTGCTGGCCGCGATCGCGGACGGGCCGAGCGTCGTACGTCGTGCGCTGCGGTCGCGCGACACGCTGCTGATGGCGGCAGCGCTGACGTCGTTGGGGTCTCACGTGGACACCTCGGCAGACGACTGGGTCGTGACGCCCGGGGCGTTCGGCGCCGATGCCGAGGTCGACTGCGGGCTGGCGGGGACGGTGATGCGGTTCGTACCTCCGGTGGCCGCGCTCTCCACCGGCACGGTCGCCTTCGACGGCGACCCGCACATGCGCAAGCGGCCGGTCGGCGAGGTGCTGCGTGCGCTTCGTGACCTCGGCGTGGACATCGAGGGCGACGGTCTGCCGTTCACGATCCAGGGGCAGGGCGTCGTGCCCGGCGGGACCGTGGTGGTCGACGCCTCGGCCTCGAGCCAGTTCATCAGCGCGCTGCTGCTCGCGGGCGCGCGGTACGAGCAGGGTGTGGACGTACGCCACGACGGCAAGCCCGTGCCGTCGCTCCCCCACATCGACATGACGGTCGCGATGCTGCGCGAGCACGGCGTCACGGTCGACGACTCGGACGCCAACCGATGGACCGTGGCGCCAGGACCGATCAAGGCGCTGGACCGCACCATCGAGCCGGATCTGTCCAATGCGGCGCCGTTCCTGGCCCTGGCCGCGGTCTCGGGTGGGACCGTGACCGTGCGCGACTGGCCGGAGGCGACCGACCAGCCGGGCGACCAGCTGCGCGAGGTGCTCTCGCTGATGGGCTGCGAGGTGCGGGTCACCGACGACGGGCTGACCGTCACCGGGCCGGAGCGGCTCACCGGGATCGACCTGGACATGCACGACATCGGCGAGCTCACCCCTGCCGTCGCGGCGCTGTGCGCGCTCGCCTCGACGCCATCGCACCTGACCGGCATCGGCCACATCCGTGGCCACGAGACCGACCGGCTCGCCGCCCTCGCGCGCGAGCTGGGTGCGCTCGGGGCCGACGTCACCGAGCATCCCGACGGGCTGACGATCCGGCCGGCGGCTCTGCACGGCGGGGTGTTCCACACCTACGCCGACCACCGGATGGCCCACGCCGGCGTGATCATCGGGGCCGCCGTCGAGGACGTCCTGGTCGAGAACGTCACCACCACCAGCAAGACCTTCACCGACTTCGCGCCCTTCTGGGCCGGCTTGTTCTGACGACGACATGGCGAAGGCACAGCGGCGCTACGGGACCGAGGACGTCGAGCACTACGACCGTCCCCGGCGCCGCACCCGACCGCGGACGAAGGACCGGCCCAGCTACGACGACGCCGACCTCGGGCGGGTGATCACGGTCGACCGTGGGCGGTTCACGCTGGTCATGGACGAGGCCCCCGACGTCGAGGTGTGGGCGGTCAAGGCCCGTCCGCTCGGCCGTAAGGGCGTGGTCGTGGGCGACCGGGTGAAGGTCGTCGGCGACACGTCAGGCGCGGAGGGGGCACTGGCGCGGATCGTCGAGCTCGAGCCCCGGGAGACCGTGCTGCGGCGTACGGCCGATGACGACGATCCCGTCGAGCGGGTCGTGGTCGCCAACGCCGACCAGCTGGTGATCGTCACCGCGATCGCCGACCCCGAGCCCCGTACGGGGTTCATCGACCGCGCGCTGGTGGCTGCCCTGGAGGCGGGCATCGACCCGCTGCTGTGCATCACCAAGGCCGACCTGGCCGACCCGGAGTCGCTGGTCTCGATCTACCGGTCGCTGGGGGTGCCGTGGGTGGTGACCCAGCGGGGTGGCGACATGAGCGCGCTGCAGGAGAAGCTCGACGGACGTACGTCGGTCCTCCTCGGCCACAGCGGGGTGGGCAAGTCGACCCTGGTCAACGCGATCGTTCCCGACGCCGGCCGCGAGGTCGGGCACGTCAACGCGGTCACCGGACGGGGGCGGCACACGTCCACATCGGCGTTGATGCTGCGGCTCCCGGGGGCTGGGTGGATCATCGACACCCCGGGGATCCGTACGTTCGGGCTGGCTCACGTCGAGCCGGAACGGCTCATCGTCTCCTTCCCCGATCTGCAGGAGGCGACGGCCGAGTGCCCGCGCGGCTGCTCGCACGCCGCCGATGCGCCGGAGTGCGGGTTGGACATCGCCGTCGAGGACGGCAGGCTCGATCCGGAACGGGTCGTCTCCTTCCGTCGCCTGCTCGAGGCGCGGTCGGTGCCGACGTACGCCCTCTGACAGGTCGAGCCCTCGATGCCCCGACCGGTGTTTTCGTGGGGAACCGGTTACCAGGGGAGGGTTCGCACGGGGAGCGGAGCCACTAGAGTGGATCCTCGTGGCGAGCACTCCTGACTACAACGACGACCTGCGGCTGGCGCACCTGCTGGCCGACGACGCCGACTCGCTGTCGACGTCGCGGTTCAAGGCGCTCGACCTGCACGTCATGACCAAGCCCGACCTGACCCCCGTCTCGGACGCGGACAAGGCCGTGGAGGAGTCGATCCGGCGTACGCTCTCCCGCGCTCGCACGCGGGACGCGATCACCGGCGAGGAGTCGGGATCCTCCGGCTCGTCCAGCCGCCGCTGGATCGTCGACCCGATCGACGGCACGAAGAACTTCGTGCGCGGCGTGCCCGTCTGGGCGACCCTGATCGCGCTCGCGGTCGACAACGAGGTCGTGATGTCGGTCGTCTCCGCGCCCCAGCTCGGGCGGCGCTGGTGGGCGGCGAAGGGCCAAGGCGCCCACACCGGCAAGTCGCTGATGAAGTCGACCCGCTGCCAGGTCTCGGACGTACGCCGCCTAGAGGACGCCTCGATGTCCTACTCCTCGCTGCACGGCTGGGAGGAGCGCGATCGGCTCGAGGACTTCCTGGCGCTGATGCGCAGCTGCTGGCGCACTCGCGCCTACTCCGACTTCTGGTCCTACATGCTCGTCGCCGAGGGCGCGGTCGACATCGCGGTCGAGCCGGAGCTCGAGCTCTACGACATGGCCGCGCTGGACATCATCGTGCGCGAGGCCGGCGGCCAGTTCACCTCGCTGGCCGGCGACCCGGGGCCGTGGGGCGGCAACGCACTGGCCACCAACGGCCACCTGCACGACGCCGTGCTCTCCTTCCTCGGCGGCCTGCCCGACGGCAACAACGACGCCGACTGGCCGGCCGCGCAGCCGGGATCGGTCACCGCGTTCCGCCGCCCGGCATCCGAGTGACCGAGTAGCCGCGTTCCGGGACAGACCCTGGCGTGACGCACGTCACGGCCGCTACCGTTGGTGCATGAAGATCGCGGACGTACTCACTCGCAAGGCGATCGCAGAAGTCGTCACGATCGCATCAACCGCCACCGTGCGTGACCTGCTCGGCGTCCTCTCCGAGCACGGCATCGGGGCCTGTGTCGTCAGCGGCGACGGGACCGCCGTCGCCGGGATCGTCTCCGAGCGCGACGTGGTCCGGCGCCTCCACGAGAACGACGCGCTGCTCGCCGCCGAGGTCTCCTCGATCATGACCGCCGAGGTCGAGACCTGTGCCCCCGAGGCCACCATCGACGAGATCCTGGGCATCATGACCAAGCGCCGGATCCGGCACATGCCGGTCGTCTCCCCCGACGGCAGCCTGGTCGGCATCGTCAGCATCGGCGACCTGGTCAAGCACCGCATCGACCAGCTCGCATTCGAGCGCGACCAGCTCGAGGCATACGTCCACCAGACCTGAGATCCTGTCCGGATCCGACCTTCACAGGACCTGCACAACTTCTGCAGCCTTTCCGGCGACTCGGGCTTCTAGCCTGAGCATGTGCCAGAACATCTGACCGTCAGCCGCCGGGTCCTCGTCGTCGAGGACGAGCCGGTCATCAACCAGGCCGTCTCGGACCGGCTCGAGGCGGAGGGATACGACGTCGTCCGAGCGTGGGACGGCCCCGGGGCGGTCTCCTGCTTCGAGGAGACCTCGCCCGATCTGGTCGTCCTCGACGTGATGCTGCCCGGCTACGACGGCCTCGAGGTGTGCCGCCGGATCCAGGCCGTACGCCCCGTGCCGGTGCTGATGCTGACCGCGCGTGCCGACGAGGCCGATGTGCTCGTCGGGCTCGGCGTCGGGGCCGACGACTACCTGACCAAGCCGTTCCGGGCCCGCGAGCTGGTGGCCCGGGTCAACGCGCTCCTGCGGCGGGTGGAGCGGGCCGCCGAGCTGGCCGGGTCGCCGCGGCGTACGGCTGAGATCGGGGGGCTCCGGATGGATCCGGCCGCCCGCCGGGTGTGGGTCGACGGCTCTGAGGTCCGGCTGACGCCGACCGAGTTCGACCTGCTCGTCTGCCTGGCCGCCGACCCGGGTGCCGTGGTCACCCGCGAGCGGCTGCTCGCCGAGGTCTGGGGCTGGAACGACGCCTCCGGAACCCGCACGGTCGACAGCCACGTGAAGGGGCTGCGCGCCAAGATCGGGTCCGAGCGGGTCCGGACCGTGCACGGGGTCGGCTACGCCTTGGAGGCCGGCGAATGACTCCGCTGGAACGGGTCTCCTCGATCAAGGTCAAGCTCGGGCTCCTGGTCGCCGCGAGCGCGCTGGTGGCGGCGGTCGTCGCCTCCGTCGGGCGGATCACCGGGGTCTCCCCGTGGATCTCGATCCCGGTCACGATCGGGATCGCGCTCGCGGTCACTCAGCTGCTGGCGGCCGGGATGACGTCCCCGCTGCGGCAGATGACCGTCGCGGCGAGGCGGATGGCCCGGGGTGACTACTCGGTCTCCGTGCCCGCCGTCGGTGCCGACGAGGTCGGCCAGCTGGGACGTGCGTTCAACACGATGGCCAGCGATCTCGGCGCCGTCGACCGCCAGCGTCGCGACCTGGTCGCCAACGTGTCCCACGAGCTGCGTACGCCGCTGGCGGCTCTCACGGTCGTGCTGGAGAACCTCGTGGACGGCGTCGGATCCGACCCGGCCGCGCTGCAGACAGCGCTCGGCCAGGCCGAGCGGCTGAGCCGGCTGGTCGAGGACCTGCTCGACCTGGCGCGCGTCGACGCCGGCAAGGCGCCGCTGAGCACCGCCTCGGTCGAGCTCGGCCCGCTGCTGGAGGCCTGCGTCGCGGAGACGCGGGCCAACGGGCGGCCGGTCACCTACGAGATCGATGCACCGGCCGACCTGGTCGTCGACGCCGACCCCGATCGCCTCAGCCAGCTCGTCGTCAACCTGCTCGACAACGCCTCCCGGCACAGTCCCCGCGGCGGCGTGGTCACCGTGCGCGCCGGGATCGACGGCGAGCGCTACCACCTCGAGGTCCTCGACTCCGGTCCCGGCATCCCCGTCGCCGACCGCGGGCGCGTCTTCGAGCCCTTCGGCACGCTCAGCTCCTCCGGTGAGGGCGGCGGGACCGGGCTCGGGCTCGCCATCGCCCGGTGGGTCACCGACCTGCACGGCGGCTCCATCGCCTTCCTCGACCCGCTCCCCGGCGCCGCCGGTGCCCGGGTGCGCGTCGACCTTCCGCTGCGCCCACCCGTACGTCCGGGCCCCCATCAGCTCAGTCCCAGTCATCTCACCCCCACTCATGAGGAGAGCCAGATGCCCACCACTCCCCCGGCGGCCGAGCCCGCCGAACCGGCCCAGCCGGTCGACAACCCCGACACGGACCCTCAGGCCGCCTATGCCACCCCGTCGGTCCTCGACGACATCTTCGGCACCTACTGGCCCGATTCAGGCGTCGCGGGCAGGTTCGGGCTCTTCATCGGTGCCGTGGTCGCCGGCCTGCTCGGCGGCCTGCTGATCCCCGACCGCAACGCCGGGCTCGGGACGGTCATCGTGCTGCTGGCCGCGGGCGGGGTCGTGATGATGGCGAGCGAGAAGCGCCGCAGCCGGTTCCCGATCGTCTGCTACGTCCTGTTCGCGCTGCTCTCCTCAGTCGCGGTCTTCCGCGACGCCGAGTGGCTCGTCGTACTGTGCCTGCTCACGGCGATCGCGGTGATCCTGTGTGCCTCCACCCAGGCGAAGACGCTGCTCGGGATCGTGCTCACCGGGATCTCCTGGCCGCTGGCCGGGCTGCGCGGGATCCCGTGGCTGGGCCGCACGCTGACCAGCGTCTCCGGCAGGGGTCACGGGGCGGCGGTCGCCCGCACCACGGTGCTCTCGCTGCTCGGTCTGGTGATCTTCGGGCTCCTGTTCACCACCGCCGACGCGGTTCTGGGCAGCTGGGTCGACCAGTTCGTGCCGGACGTACGCCCTGACACCTTCGCGGCTCGGATCTTCATGACCGTCTTCGTCTTCGGGGTCGTGATGGGCGCTGCGTACCTGGCCGTGAACCCGCCCCGGATCGACCGCAGCGAGCGTACGTCCCAGCCCGTCGCCAACCGCTACGAGTGGCTGGCTCCGGTCGGTGTCGTGGTCGCCGTCTTCGCCGCGTTCCTGATCGCGCAGGCGACCGCTGTCTTCGGCGGCGAGGACTACCTGCGCGAGACGACGGGGCTGACGTACGCCGAATACGTCCACCAGGGGTTCGGCCAGCTCACCGTCGCGACCGCACTGACCCTGCTGGTGATCTGGGCGGCGGCGCGCAAGGCCCCGGTGGAGACCGTCGCCGACCGGCTGTGGCTGCGGATCGCGCTCGGTCTGCTCGCCGCGGAGGCTCTGGTCGTCGTCGGGTCGGCGCTGTACCGGATGCACCTCTACCAGGAGGCGTACGGCTTCACCCAGCTCCGCCTGCTCGTCGATGTCTTCGAGGCCTGGCTGGGCGTGCTGGTGATCGCCGGGCTGGTCGCCGCGGTGACCGGCACCGCGATCGCCGGCGGGCTCTGGCTCGGGCGGTTCGCGCTGGTCAGCGGCGCTGTCGCGCTGCTCGGGATCGCCGCGATCAACCCGGACGCATGGATCGCCGAGCACAACGTCTCGCGCTATGAGGAGACCGGGAAGATCGACACCGACTTCCTCGCCGAGCTCAGCGACGACGCGGTGCCCGCCCTGAAGAAGCTCCCCGAGGACCTGCGCAGCTGTGTGCTCGGGCCCAGCGATCGCGAGGGCGACTGGCTGGAGTGGAACCTCGGCCGGGAGCGGGCCGACGGCCTGACCACGATCTACCCCGGGACGGCCGATGCGACGGTGGTGTGCCCCAGCGAGTCTCGATACGTAGACTGATTTCATGAGCCAGAAGCCTGAGATCGACTTCGTCGACCCCACCCCTCCGACCGACCTCGTCATCAAGGACATCACCATCGGTGACGGCGAGGAGGCCACCGAGCGCGACCGCGTATCGGTCCACTACGTCGGCGTTGCGCTGTCCACCGGTGAGGAGTTCGACGCGTCCTACAACCGCGGCGAGCCGCTCGACTTCCGCGTCGGCATCGGCCAGGTCATCCAGGGCTGGGACCAGGGCATCCTCGGCATGAAGGTCGGCGGCCGCCGCCAGCTCGTCATCCCGCCCCACCTGGGCTACGGCGACCGCGGTGCCGGCGGCGCGATCAAGCCCGGCGAGACCCTGATCTTCGTCTGCGACCTGGTCAAGGTCGAGAAGTAAGCAGTTCGTACGCAGCGAGGCGGCGACCCTTCGGGGTCACCGCCTCGCTCCCATTTCCGCCAAGCTCACCAGGGGACGTCGAAGTCGGCCTCGTCAGAGACCCGGGCCGCCTGGCCGGCGTACTCGACGACGTCGCCGACGCGGAGCTGACGACCGCGGCGGAGCTCGATCTCACCGTTGACCTTCACCTCGCCGGCGGTGATCGCCGGGCGGGCCTCGGAGCCGGCCTCGACCAGGTTGGCCAGCTTCAGGAACTGACCGAGACGGATGACCTCGTCGGAGATGGGTACGTCGAAGGGTTCACTCACACCGCTCATCCTCCCCCGCGCCGAGGCGTCAGGTAAATCGATCGAGGCGTCACCCGCGTCGGCCGACACGTCACCGCGGTCGGCCGAGTCGGCACACGGTGACGTCTCGGCCGACGTACGTGACGTCTCGGCGGGTCATTCCACCAGGACGGCGACGGTGTGGATGATCACGCCGACGAGACCACCGACGATGGTGCCGTTGATGCGGATGAACTGCAGGTCGCGGCCGACGAAGAGCTCGATGCGGCGGGCGGCCTGCTTGCCGTCCCAGCGCTGGATGGTGTGGGTGATGACGGTGGTCGCCTCGCGGCCGTAGCGCTTGACGACGTAGACGGCCACGTCGGAGGCGAGCGCGTCGTAGCGGCGCTGGAGGGCCTCGTCGAGGACGACCTTCTGGGCATAGCGGACGACCTCGTCGAGGGCGCGGCGGCGGACGACGCCGTCGGGGTCGCGCAGGGACGTGGTCAGGGCACGCCGCAGGGCGTCCCAGATCGAGATGGCGGTGTTGATGACGCCGGGGTGGTCGAGCACCCGCTCCTTGAGCCGCTCGGCGCGCTCCATGGTCGCCTCGTCGTGCTGCAGATTGTCGGCGAGGTCGGCGAGCATCGTGTCGATCGCCTTGCGGGCGCGGTGCTCGGGATCGTCGCGGATGTCGGCGATCCAGCGGACCAGCTCGACGTGGATGCGGGCGGTCACCGGCTCGCGCAGCACCTGGGGCGTCCACCACGGCGCCCGCTCGCCGAGCACCTCGGTGACGATCTCCTCGTTCTCCTCGAGCCAGCCGTGCAGCTCGACCAGCGCCAGGTCGACCAGACCGTGGTGGACGCCGTCGTCCAGCGCCGCCTGCAGGGTGCCGCCGAGGAGCGGTGCGATCTGCTCCTCGCGCAGGCGGGGTACGAATCCGTCCTGGATGATCTCGACGATGTGCCGGTTGCTGATCCGGGAGAGCCCGTCGGCGACCACGGTGGAGACCTCGTCGACCACCCGCTTGGCGTTGGGCTCCTCGGCGAGCCAGAGCGCGAGCCGTAGCGACGGCATCGCGACACCGAGCCGCTCGCGGATCGTCTCCTCCTGCAGGAAGTTGTCCTGGACGAACTCCTCCAGGCTGGCGCCGAGCTCGTCCTTCCGCTTCGGGATCAGTGCGGTGTGCGGCACCGGCAGCCCGAGCGGGTGGCGGAACAGCGCGGTGACCGCGAACCAGTCGGCCATCGCACCGACCATGGACGCCTCGGCGCCGGCGTTCACGAACCCCCAGAACCCGTCCAGCCGAAGCGTCAGCAGATAGACGATGGCAGCCACGACCAGGAGCCCGGTGGCGACGATGCGCATGCGGCGCAGTGCCTGGCGGCGTACGACATCGGCCTCGGTCTCGACCATCAGACCACCGATGCCGGCGCCCCCAGGAGAACTCATGGGCTCAATTGTGCCGGGTCGTCCCACGCGAGGCGATCTGCAACACCAGGACCAGCATTTCTATAGGTTACTCACGGGTCGGCCCACAGCTGGGTTACAAAGCACCCAAGGGCGTCACCGATCCCTTCCCCTGCTCGTTGGAGTGGGCGAGAGTGCCTCGGGGGAGGCACACGTCCCACCGAGGAGATACATGTCGTCGCACAACGCGGACGGTGTGGGGTCGCATCTGTTCGACTCGTCGAGGAGCGCTATGTCGTTGACCACCGCCGCCAAGGTGGAGGTTCTGAGCGTCCTCGTCCGCGCCGGCCGGGAGGCCCGCGCCCCACTCACCCCGCACGACTGCAACACCGTGGTCGAGACCAGTGCCCATCTCGCCGAGATCGCGCCGACCCTTTCCGAGGGCACGCCCGGCGAGCGGGCCCGCGCGACCCGCTCCGCGATGGAGCTGTTCCTCTCGGTCGACTGCCCTCAGCTCGCGCCCGAGCTCCGCGAGGAGCTCGCCAGGGCGGTCGAGCACGTCGTCGTACGTCATCCGGCGACCGCCGCCTAGCGCAGCAGGGTTTCAACCACCTCATCGTCTGAAGCAAAAATGCCGTCGCGACCCCACGGGTCGCGGCGGCGTGCTTGTATGTGAGTCGGGAGGTAGTTGCATGACGATCGTCAGAGCCGCAATCAGCCAGACCACCTGGACCGGGGACAAGGTCTCCATGCTGGACAAGCACGAGGGCTTCGCGCGGGACGCCGCCGCCCAGGGCGCCCAGGTGATGTGCTTCCAGGAGCTCTTCTACGGGCCCTACTTCGGGATCACCCAGGACAAGAAGTACTACCGCTACGCCGAGCCGGCTGACGGGCCGATCGTGCAGCGCTTCGCGAGCCTGGCCAAGGAGCTGGGCATGGTGATCGTGCTGCCGATCTACGAAGAGGCCGACACCGGGATCTACTACAACACCGCCGTGCTGGTCGACGCCGACGGCACGATCCTCGGCAAGTACCGGAAGAACCACCTGCCGCACGTGGAGAAGTTCTGGGAGAAGTTCTACTTCCGCCCCGGCAACCTGGGCTACCCGGTCTTCGAGTCCGCGGTCGGCAAGGTGGGGATGTACATCTGCTACGACCGCCACTTCCCCGAGGGCTGGCGCGAGCTCGGGCTCAACGGTGCCCACATGGTCTTCAACCCCAACGCCACCAAACCCGGGCTCTCCAACCGGCTCTGGGAGATCGAGCAGCCCGCCGCCGCGGTCGCCAACGGCTACTTCGTGCTCGCGCCCAACCGGGTCGGCCTGGAGGACAACGAGTACGGCGAAGAGGCGGTCAACTTCTACGGGATGTCGCAGATCGTCGACCCCCGCGGCAACTACGTCGGCGAGCTCGGCTCGGGCGAGAAGGAGGAGCTGCTCGTACGCGACCTGGACATGAGCATGGTCCAGGAGATGCGCGACGACTGGCAGTTCTACCGCGACCGCCGGCCCGATTCGTACACCGCCATCCCCCGACCCTGAGGAGGCCGGCATGACCACCACGCTCATCACGGGCGGCGCGGTCGTCTCCGCGACCGGGCGCACCCAGGCAGACGTGCTCGTCGACGGCGAGAGGATCGTCGCGCTCATCTCCCCCGGGAGCACTCCGCTGGGGACGATCGCGGCCGACGTCACCATCGACGCGAGCGGGAAGTACGTCATCCCCGGCGGCGTCGACGCCCACACCCACATGCAGCTGCCGTTCGGTGGCACCAACGCCAGCGACACCTTCGAGACCGGCACCCGGGCCGCGGCCTGGGGCGGCACCACGACGATCATCGACTTCGCGGTGCAGCGCTACGGCGAACGCGTACAGGACGGGTTGGCGCACTGGCACGAGCTGGCCGCCGGCAACTGCGCGATCGACTACGGGTTCCACCAGATCATCGGCGGGGTCGACGACGACGCGCTCAAGGCGATGGACTCGCTCGTGGACGAGGGGATCACCTCGTACAAGCTGTTCATGGCCTACCCGGGCGTCTTCTACTCCGACGACGCGCAGGTGCTGCGGGCGATGCAGAAGGCGACCGACCACGGGCTGCTGACCATGATGCACGCCGAGAACGGTCCGGCCATCGACGTGCTCGCCGCGCAGCTGGCCGAGTCCGGCAAGACGTCTCCCTACTACCACGGCATCGCGCGTGCCTGGCAGATGGAGGAGGAGGCCACCCACCGGGCGATCATGCTCGCCGACGTGACCGGGGCTCCGCTCTACGTGGTGCACGTCAGCGCCAAGCAGGCGGTCGCGCAGCTGGCCGCGGCCCGCGACCACGGGAAGAACGTGTTCGGCGAGACCTGCCCGCAGTATCTCTATCTCTCCCTCGAGGACCAGCTCGGCGCGAGGTCGGAGGAGTGGGGCGACTTCGAGGGCGCCAAGTGGGTCTGCTCGACGCCGCTGCGCTCGCGCGAGGAGGGCCATCAGGACGCGATGTGGCAGGCGCTGCGCACCAACGACCTGCAGATGGTCTCCACCGACCACTGCCCCTTCTGCATGAAGGAGCAGAAGGAGCTCGGCAAGGACGACTTCCGGGCCATCCCCAACGGGATCGGGTCGATCGAGCACCGCGTCGACCTGCTCTACCAGGGCGTGGTGACCGGGCAGATCACGCTCGAGCGGTGGGTGGAGCTGATCGCGACCACACCGGCGCGGATGTTCGGGCTCTACGGCCGCAAGGGCGTGATCGCGCCGGGAGCGGATGCCGACATCGTCGTCTACGACCCGAACGGTCACACCTCCATCGGCATCGGGGAGGGCCGGACCCATCACATGAACATGGACCACTCCGCCTGGGAGGGCTACGAGATCGACGGACACGTCGACGTGGTGCTCTCACGGGGCTCTGTGGTCGTCGCCGACGGCGAGTTCAAGGGCACCAAGGGCCACGGCAGCTACCTCAAGCGCGACCTCTCCCAGTATCTGGTGTGACGTGATGGACTTCGGTGTCGTCCTCCAGACCAACCCGCCCGCCTGGCGGGTCGTCTCCCTGGCGAAGCAGGCCGAGGCGTACGGCTTCGACTACGTCTGGACCTTCGACAGCCACCTGCTGTGGATGGAGCCGTACGTCATCTACAGCCAGATCCTCGCCGAGACCCGCACGATCAAGGTCGGCCCGTTCGTGACGAACCCGGCGACCCGCGACTGGACGGTGACCGCGTCGGTCTTCGCGACCCTGAACGAGATGTACGGCAACCGCACCGTGTGCGGGATGGGACGCGGTGACTCGGCGGTGCGGGTGCTCAACGGGAAGCCGTCGACGATCAAGGAGATGCGCGAGGCCACTCGGGTGATCCGCGAGCTCGCCAACCGGCGCCCGGTCGAGATCAACGGCACCACGCTGCAGTTCCCGTGGGCCAAGCGCTCCGAGCTGGAGGTGTGGATCGCCGCCTACGGCCCGCTCGCCTTGAAGGCGGCCGGGGAGGTCGGCGACGGGTTCATCCTGCAGCTGGCCGACCCCGACATCACCGAGTGGATGATCGGGGCGGTCAAGAAGGCGGCCACCGACGCCGGCCGCGACCCGGAGTCGCTGACGTTCTGCGTGGCGGCTCCTGCGTACGTCACCGACGGTACGCCCGAGGCGCTGGACCATGCCCGCGAGCAGTGCCGGTGGTTCGGCGGGATGGTGGGCAACCACGTCGCCGACATCGTCTCCAAGTACGGCAGCGGTGCCGTCCCGCAGGCGCTCACCGACTACATCAAGAACCGCGAGGGCTACGACTACAACGAGCACGGGCGGGCCGGGAACACCCACACCCAGTTCGTGCCCGACGAGATCGTCGACCGGTTCTGCCTCCTCGGCCCGGTCGAGGAGCAGGTCGCCAGGCTCGAGCAGCTCAAGAGCCTCGGCGTCGACCAGTTCGCCGTCTACCTGCAGCACGACGCGATGGACCAGACCCTGGCGGCGTACGGCGATCTGGTCATCCCCCGGGTCAACCGGCCGGTGACCACGAAGGCATGAGCGCGCGATTTCGTTGATTGTCGCGTGAGAATGTAACGAAAACGTAGCCGTTGTCCTGATACACCTTCGTAATCAGTATCCCGGATCGGCGGCGACCCTGCTGCTCCCGGCGTAGAGTGAGAGACGACCTGAGCGAGGTCGAGCGGCGAGCTTGCTCGTCCGCCCGCGCCGAGCGAGGGAGTAAGCGCGCGAAGCGCGCAAGCCAGATCCATGTCCATCCACGCACCCCAGGGGACAGCCTTGACCAGCGCCAGCGACGCCCGTGCCTACGACCTCGACCGAGCCCACGTCTTCCACTCCTGGTCCGCCCAGGGGTCGCTGAAACCGCTCGTCATCGCCGGCGGGCAGGGCTCGCGGGTGTGGGACGACTCCGGGCACACGTACCTGGACTTCTCCTCCCAGCTGGTCAACACCAACATCGGCCACCAGCACCCCCGGGTGGTGGAGGCGATCAAGAAGCAGGCCGAGACGCTGACCACGATCGCCCCGACGACGGCCAACCTGACCCGCGGCGAGGCCGCCGAGCGGATCACCGACATCGCGCCGGTCGGCTTCAACAAGGTCTTCTTCACCAACGCCGGCGCCGACGCGGTGGAGAACGCGATCCGGATGGCCCGCATCCACACCGGCCGCGACAAGGTGCTCTCGACCTACCGCTCCTACCACGGCAACACCGGGGCGGCGATCGTCGCGACGGGCGACTGGCGGCGGATCCCGAACGAGTACGCCCGCGGCCACGTCCACTTCTTCGGCCCCTACCTCTACCGCTCGGAGTTCTGGGCGACCACGCCGGAGCAGGAGTCGGAGCGCGCGCTGCGCCACCTGCGCCGGGTCATCGAGTCCGAGGGGCCCGCGTCGATCGCGGCGATCCTCCTCGAGACCATCCCCGGCACCGCCGGGATCATGATCCCGCCGCCGGGCTACCTCCCCGGGGTCAGGGCGCTGGCCGACGAGTTCGGGGTCATGCTCATCCTCGATGAGGTCATGGCCGGCTTCGGCCGCACCGGCGAGTGGCTCGCCCTGGACGCCTACGACGTCGTTCCCGACCTGATCACCTTCGCCAAGGGGGTCAACTCCGGCTACGTACCCGCCGGCGGGGTGATCATCTCCGACCCGGTCGCGGAGACCTTCGACGACCAGGTCTTCCCCGGCGGGCTCACCTACTCCGGACACCCGCTGGCGATGGCGTCGATCGTGGCGACCATCGAGGCGATGAACGAGGAGGGCATCGTCGACAACGCCGCGACCATCGGCACCGACCACATCGCCCCCGGCCTCGCCTCGCTGGCCGAGAAGCACGACGTGATCGGCGAGGTGCGCGGCACGGGGGTCTTCTGGGCCCTCGAGCTCGTCGCCGACCGCGAGACGCGGGAGCCGCTGCCCGCCGCGACGATGGGCCGGATCAAGGCCGACCTCATCGCCCGCAACCTGATCCCGTTCACCATGGAAAACCGCATCCACGTGGTGCCCCCGTGCATCGTCACCCCCGACGAGGTCGCCGAGGCGATCTCGATCTACGACGACGTGCTCGGCTCGCTGTAACAGCTCTCTAAAGGACGCATGACATGACCGATCTCCCCATCCTCGACCACTGGATCGGCGGGGCCACCAACCCCGGCACCGGCACCCGTCTCGGCGACGTCTACAACCCCGCGCTCGGCACCGTCCAGAAGCGCGTACGCTTCGCCTCGGCCGCCGACGTCGACACCGCCGTCTCGGCGGCGAAGAAGGCGTTCGAAGAGTGGAGCGAGACATCGCTCACCCGGCGTACGGCCGTGCTCTTCAAGTTCCGCGAGCTGCTCAACGCCCGCAAGGGCGAGCTCGCCGAGATCCTGACCGCCGAGCACGGCAAGGTGCTCTCCGACGCCGCCGGCGAGATCGCCCGCGGGCTCGAGGTCGTCGAGTTCGCCTGCGGGCTCTCGCATCTGCTCAAGGGCACGGTCTCCGAGCAGGTCTCCTCCGGCGTGGACGTGACCACGCTCAAGCAGCCGCTCGGCGTGGTGGGCATCATCAGCCCGTTCAACTTCCCCGCCATGGTGCCGATGTGGTTCTTTCCGATCGCGATCGCGGCCGGCAACGCGGTCGTGATCAAGCCCTCGGAGAAGGACCCGACCGCCTCCAGCTGGATCGGCGAGCTGTGGGCCGAAGCAGGGCTGCCCGACGGCGTCTACAACGTCGTGCACGGCGACAAGGAGGCGGTCGACGCGCTCCTCGACAACCCCGACGTCGCCTCGATCTCCTTCGTCGGCTCCACCCCGATCGCCCGCTACGTCTACGAGCGCGGCACCGCCGCCGGCAAGCGGGTCCAGGCGCTCGGCGGCGCCAAGAACCACATGCTGGTGCTGCCCGACGCCGACCTCGACCTGGTCGCCGACTCCGCGGTCAACGCCGGCTTCGGGTCGGCCGGCGAGCGCTGCATGGCGATCTCGGTGGTGCTGGCGGTCGACTCGGTGGCCGACAGCCTGATCTCGAAGATCACCTCGCGGATGGCCACGCTCAAGACCGGCGACGGCACCCGGGACACCGACATGGGGCCGCTCATCACCGGCGCTCACCGGGACAAGGTGGCGAGCTACGTCGACGTGGCCGCGGCCGACGGGGCCGAGGTCGTCGTCGACGGACGTGGGATCGAGGTGGACGGCGACCCCAACGGCTTCTGGGTCGGGCCGACCCTGGTGGACCGGGTGCCGACCACGTCGACCGTCTACACCGAGGAGATCTTCGGGCCGGTGCTCTCGGTCATCCGCGTCTCCGGCTACGAGGAGGGCCTCGAGCTGATCAACTCGGGCCAGTTCGGCAACGGCACCGCGATCTTCACCAACGACGGCGGCGCCGCCCGCCGGTTCCAGCGTGAGGTGCAGGTCGGGATGGTCGGCGTGAACGTGCCGATCCCGGTGCCCGTCGCCTATCACTCCTTCGGTGGCTGGAAGGCGTCGCTGTTCGGGAACGCGAAGGCGTACGGCCCCGCGGGGCTGGACTTCTTCACCCGCGAGAAGGCGGTCACCACCCGCTGGCTGGACCCGTCGCACGGCGGGATCAACCTGGGGTTCCCGCAGAACTCCTAGTGGCCCACTAGTAGTCGTAGTCGTCGTCGGGGCCGACTGCGTCGAGCTTCTGCTCGGCGTAGTCGGCCTCGTTGACGTCGTCCGGCGTCGAGGTCACCGTCTCCTCGGCATCCAGAGGCGCCTCGTCGTCGACGGCCTCCTTCACGACATCGGTCGCCTGCTCCTCGAGGTCTGCCTCTGCTGCGTTCTCGCTCATCTACCCTCGCTCAGATCGATCCGTGTGCTCGGACTCCAGTAGACCACCGCCACCCGAGTGCCGCCACGGACCGCTGCGGCTCAGCGCCGGCGTGGCGCCCCCAGGGCAAGTCGGAGATCCTGCTTCAGGGTCGTGTACGCCTCCTTGGGCTGCCGATTCACATCCCAGTTCCCTTCGAACCAGCCAGGTACCCAGGAGTGGGTGTCGTCGATGCCCCAGACCGTGAACGATGTGCAGGCGCGTACGGCGAGGCAGGCCTGGAGCATCTGGGAGAACTCGTAGGGATGGGCGAAGAGCGCCAGGTTGTCCGTGGGTACCTGGGTCTCGGCGGAGTCGACGAAGGTGCGTACGTCGGCCTCGGTGACCGCGACCTCGAGACCGAGGTCGGCGTAGCGCTGCAGGTCGGCGCGGAAGCGCTCGCCGGAGAAGCCGTACTGGGTGTCGAGGTGACCCTGGTTGCCGACACCGTGGATGGGTACGCCCTGGGCGACCAGGCTCTTGACGAAGGCGTAGACCGCGTCGGCCTTGGCGTTGTGGCCGTCCTCGCCGGCGATGTTGTAGTCGTTGTAGAACAGCCGCGCCTTCGGGTCGGCCTGGTGCGCCCAGCGGAAGGCGTCGGCGACCACCTCGGGTCCGAGCCGGGAGACCCAGAAGTTGTCCGGGTTGAGCCGCGAGGGGTTGGTGTCGGTGAAGAACTCGTTGGCGACGTCCCACTGGTAGACCTTGCCGCGGAAGTGGGCGACCTCGTCGGTGATGTGCTTCTTGAGGATCCCGCGGAGCTCGTCGTTGCTGATCGTGCCGTTGTTGACGCCCTCGGTCAGCCAGGCGGGATTCTGGTTGTGCCAGAGCAGGGTGTGGCCGCGCACCTTCTGACCGTGGGCGCGGGCGAACTCGACGACCTCGTCGGCGCCGGACCAGTCGTAGGTGCCACGAGTCGGCTCGACGGTCTCCCACTTCATCTCGTTCTCGGGCGTGATGCTGGAGAACTCGTCCGCGGCGATGCCGGCGAGCTCCTCGTCCGCGAGCACCTCGGGGTTGGCGGCGACACCGAGGTGCAGCCCGATCTGGGACGCGTAGGAGCGGAGCGAGTCGGACGGGGGCCGGAAGCCACGTGGCTCGGCCTGGGCCATGGATGACGCGGTCGCGGTGACGGTCGCCGCCGCGGCCACGGTCACGACGATGTGACGAAGTTTCACGGTGCCTCCAGGTGCACTAAGTGTGATCGGCATCACAGACAGGGATCAGGATGGCGAGGAGCCGCGAGTTTTGTCAATCGTTGTCGATAACGTTTTCCGACGATGCCCACAGAAGCTGGATCCCGGCTACGATCCGGTCCATGCCCACCGAGACCTCTGCCCGCGAAGCTCCCGGATCGACGTGGGCCCGCAGCTACGACTACACCGCGCGCGAGCTGGTGCGACCACGTTCCGTGGATGACGTACGCGACCTCGTGCTGCGCGAGCCGCGGCTGCGCGCACTGGGATCCCGGCACTCCTTCACCGATCTCGCGGACACACCGGGGGTGCTGGTCTCGCTCGACGGCTTGGAATCTTCGCCGAGCCTGGCCGGGGACGTGGTCCGGGTGCCTGGCGGCATGCGCTACGGCGAGCTCGCCGCCTGGTTGCAGGAGCACGGCCGCGCGCTGCCCAACCTGGCCTCGCTCCCCCACATCTCGGTCGCCGGCGCGGTCGCGACCGGCACCCATGGCTCCGGCGTCGCCAACGGCTCGCTGGCCACCTCCGTGACCGCGCTGGAGATCGCCGATGGCCGCGGCGACCTGGTGCGGCTGGAGGCCGGCTCGCCCGACTTCGCGGGGGCCGTGGTCGGCATCGGCGCCCTGGGGATCGTGACCCATCTCGAGCTGCTGACCTCGCCGACGTACCAGGTCGCACAGACGGTCCACGAAGGGCTCACCTACGCGGACCTGCGAGAACACCTCACCGAGATCCTCGGTGCGGCCTACTCGGTGTCGATCTTCACGCGCTGGTCCGACGAGCCCGACGGGTCGGTCGCGCGGGTCTGGGTGAAGTCGCGCTCGGGGACGCCGGAGCTCCGCGGGACGGTGCTCGCCACCGAGCCGCGGCACGTCGTCCCCGGCCTCGACCCGGCCCCGTGCACCGAGCAGCTCGGCGTACCCGGACCGTGGCACGAGCGGCTGCCCCACTTCCGGCTCGACTTCCAGCCGAGCGTCGGCGCGGAGCTGCAGAGCGAGTACCTGGTGCCGCTCGATCGCGCGCAGGAGGCGGTCGAGGCGGTCCGCTCACTCGCCGACCGCGTCCGGCCGCTCCTGCAGGTGAGCGAGATCCGCGCGGTCGCCGCCGATGAGCTGTGGCTCTCTCCCGCCTACGGCACCGACACGGTGGCGCTGCACTTCACCTGGAAGGCCGACCCCGTCGGCGTACGTGATCTCCTGCCCGACCTGGAGCAGCGGCTTCCGGCGGGCACCCGGCCGCACTGGGGCAAGCTGTTCGCCACCAAGGACCCCGGTGCCGCGTTCCCGCGCTGGGGCGACTTCAGGGACCTGGTACGCCGCTTCGACCCGGACCGCCGGTTCTGGAACGGGTGGCTGGAGCGGGTGCTCGGCTGACGCGGCTGGGGTAGTCCGGTAGCGAACTGCCTATTACCGGCGAGTAGATGGGCAGTTCGCCCAGCAGATCAAGCCGATCACCGAGACGATGAAGTTCGCCGCGCCGCTGACGCTGGCCGGGCTCGGCATCGGCCTGACCTTCCGCGCCG